>JAYWCF010000031.1:0-18419 GCA_043780715.1 Methylotenera sp.
TATCCCACGTCTCAAGTAGCTCTTTGCGAACCTTCGCCAGTGTTAATCCTGCTTCGCCGCGCGATAATTTATCAGATTTTGTTAGTAAAACATGCACAGGTTTACCACTTGGGCAAAACCAATCCAACATTTGGCGGTCTAGAGGTGTGAGTGGATGGCGGCTGTCCATGACTAAAACCAAGCCGCCTAAGCTTGTGCGCTCTGATAAATAGCGCGCCAGCACGCTTTGCCAGTGGGCGCGCATGCTTTCGGGCACTTTTGCGTAACCATAGCCGGGTAAATCGACTAAATGACGGTCATTACCCAAAGTGAAAAAGTTAATCAGTTGCGTGCGGCCGGGTTGTTTACTGACATAAGCTAAGCGATTGTGGTTAGCTAGCGTGTTCAGCGCGCTAGATTTACCCGCGTTTGAGCGGCCCGCAAAAGCGACTTCGATACCAGATGCAGGTGGTAAATCGCGTAAATGATGGGCTGAAATGAAAAAGGTAGCGTTTTGAAAAAGCGGCATGGCATGATTTGTCTGTAAAACTTAAGGCATAAATGCTATCACGAACAGATCTAATTTGATAAAATATAAATCTGAACAAATATTAAGTTAATTAAATAGTTAGGAAAGCAATACAATGTTTAAGCATGTGAGTTTAATCGGCGTTTTAGCGTTAAGTTTGTCTTCAAATTTAGTTTTTTCTGCCACTAACACCGCCAAAAAAGCAGAGCCAGTAGCCGCCAATGTTGCACCTGTTGCTAATAAACAAACGGCAGAGCAAATTGTGAAGGGCGTATGTGCGGCTTGTCATGGTGCCGATGGTAATAGCGCGATTAGTTTGAACCCAAAATTGGCTGGTCAGCATCCTGAATATTTGTTAAAACAATTAACAAATTTTAAAGAAGGTACCCGTGCTAATGCGGTAATGAGCGGCATGGCGGCTAATTTAACGCCAGCCGATATGCAAAATCTAGCCACTTATTTTTCCACACAAAAACAAACGCTAGCCAAAGCTAAAACTAATGGCGTTGGTTCTTTGGGCGAAAAAATCTACCGTGGCGGCATTGCTAAAACTAATGTACCAGCTTGTGCGGCTTGTCATGGCGCTAACGGTGCAGGCATGCCAAAACAATTTCCACGTTTGGCTGGTCAGCATGCCGAATACACCTACCAGCAGCTTAAAACATTCCGCACTGGTGAACGTGCGAATGCGCCAATGATGATGGCGATTGCCGCCAAAATGACAGACGCTGAAATGCAAGCCGTGGCTGACTACATGCAAGGTATGCGTTAATCATTCAAACTTGTTGAAAAGTCTATTTCAAAAAACGATTGGAACAGACTTTTCAATAAGCTGTCTTAAAAAAGTTGTTTTTCAATTTTCATGTCGTCGCATTAAAGGCACCTAGCGTTAAGCAATCACCTTGAAATCACCCATCACCACATCACAACGTTTTTATGAGCTGCTAAGTTCAATGCGCTTTGCCGTGAGCATGCTGACCGTATTGGGCATAGCCTCCATTATTGGCACGGTGCTTAAACAAAACGAGCCTTACGAAAATTACATTATCAAGTTTGGACAGTTTTGGTTTGAGGCGTTTGAAAAGCTGGGCTTGTACGATGTGTATCATGCCACTTGGTTTTTGGTCATCTTGTTATTTTTGGTGATTTCGACCAGTTTATGTATTTATCGCAATAGTCCTTTAATGGTGCGCGAATGGAAAACCTTTAAAGAGCACGCGGCTGAAAAATCCTTACGCGCTTTTAGTCATCAAGCATCGTTTGCACCAACTAATCCGCAGTCGGATGTTGCAAATACCAAAGTCAAGCTAGCCAATTATTTAACATCGCAAGGCTTTAAGTTTAAATTCAATACACAACAAAATGGCGATGAACTGATTGCCGCTAAAGCAGGCACGCATCAACGCCTAGGCTATATTTTTACTCATGTGGCCATGGTGATTATCTTTTTTGGTGGCTTGTTGGATGGTAATTTACCTTTAAAAGTGCAAGAGTTGCTGGGTCAAAAAAAGATTGAAACGCTGGATATTCCAGAAAGCCAAGTACCAGCAATTAGCCGCCTAAGCACAGGCAATGCCTCATTTAGAGCCAATATGACCTTGCCAGAAGGTGTGAGCGATAACGTGGCATTTGTGCGCGTGCGCGATGGTTATTTGGTGCAAGAGTTGCCATTTAGAGTGGCGCTAAAGGATTTTAGAATTGAGCATTACGCCACTGGTCAGCCCAAATCGTTTGAAAGCGATATTGTGATTACCGACAGCGATTTAAAGCAGCCGCTCACCAAAACCATTAGCGTTAATCATCCTTTGGTTTATAAAGGCATCGCTATTTATCAATCCGATTTCCAAGATGGCGGTTCAGCGGTCGATTTTAAGGTGTGGGATTTAAGCAAAGCGAATGCGCAAACCACAACCTTAAACGGTGAAATATTCAAAAAAGCCAAATTGGGCGAAGGTGAAAATCAATTAACGGTTGAATTTAATGAATTCCGCAAATTTAATATTATTAATTTAACGCCAGACGGTAAAGGCAAGCCGCGCAATGTTGGACCAAATATTACCTACAAGCTGCGCGATGCAAGCGGCCAAGCGCGCGAATATGTCACCTATATGCAGCCTATGCAGCTAGATGGAAAATCGTATTTTATTTCGGGCATGCGCGAAACGGTGCAAGATGATTTTAAATATTTGCGTATTCCAGTGGATGACGATTTTGAGATAGACGGTTTTATGCGTTTCCGCGCCACCATGTTAGATAGTCAGCAGTATCCAGCTATCGCCAAAAAATTAAGCGCCAATTCCCTAACTAAAGACACTAAATTGCAAGCGCAATTTGAGCAAAGTCTAGTGCAATTATTAAGCGCTTATGCGCAAGGCGGCTACACCAGCATTGCCAAGGCGATTGAAAAAGCCGTGCCAGAAGCGCAGCGTGAAGCGGCCGCGCAGACTTATATTAAGATGCTTAATTCTGCCGCGTTTGAGGCTTACAATCTAAGTTTGGCTAAAGCCAATAAGCCCGCATTAGTGTTCAACGATAAAACCAAAGAGCTGCTGCAAGATAGCTTAAATGCGCTTAGCGATTCATTTTTTTATGGCTCACCGCATTATTTGCAATTGGTGAATTTTAAACAAGTAGAAGCCAGCGGTTTACAGTTAACCAAATCACCTGGTCAAAAATGGGTGTATTTAGGTTCTGTGCTATTGGTAATTGGTATTTTTGCCATGTTTTATATTCGTGAACGTCGCGTTTGGTTGCTAGTCAAAAAAGGTGATGCTGACGATAAGCCGAGTGAAGTTTTATTTGCCATGTCTTCTAATCGCAAAAATTTAGATTTTGAACAAGAGTTTGAACGCACGAAATCGCAATTAAGTCAGCTACTTGCTTAACTTATTGAGCAAGAAAAAGGAATAATGATGAATACAGAAACGCTTAATTTTACGCCCCAAACCCTTTGGCAAAGCCTAAAAGTGCAAGATTGGCTTTACGCGGCATTGCTAGTTGCAGGCGCCATATTCGCTTACAGCCAATACTCGCAGTTTATGGATATTTACGAAGTAAGCTTTTTATTTGGCGCGGCGGCGGTATTTAGCTATTTAGGCTGGCGCTGGAAAGGCTTGGCCAAGTTGGTGATTGGCGTGGGCGTTATCAGTTTATTTTCCATTAGTTTGTACCACGGCGATCAAGCGCGCGCCACGCAGGCGTTTTTGCTGAAATTTTTAATATCCAGCCAATCCGCCATTATGTGGATGAATGTGCTGTTTATTTTAGCCATGTTTACCTACTGGTTCGCTATGTACAAACGTAGTGATTTTGCCGGAAAAGTGGCTTCTGCATTGACTTGGAGCGCCGTATTATTTGGCTTTGTTGGGCTAATGGTGCGTTGGTACGAATCGTATTTAATCGCGCCAGATGTCGGCCATATTCCAATTAGTAATCTGTACGAAGTATTTATTTTATTCTGCTTAATCACATCACTTTTGTATTTGCATTACGAAAGTAAATTTAATACCAAGCAGCTTGGCGGCTTTGTGTTGATGATTATTAACGCCGCTGTACTGTTTATTTTATGGTATCGATTCGATCGCGGTGCCGATGCGATTCAACCGCTCGTACCAGCCTTACAAAGTTATTGGATGAAAATTCATGTGCCTGCCAACTTTGTCGGCTATGGTTCGTTTTCGCTGGCCGCCATGGTAGCAAGTGCTTACTTATTAGCTAAAAAAGGCATTTTAACTAGTCGCTTGCCTAGTTTAGAAGTTCTAGATGACTTGATGTATAAAGCAATTGCAGTGGGTTTTGCTTTCTTTACCATTGCCACTATTTTGGGCGCCATGTGGGCTGCAGAGGCTTGGGGCGGTTATTGGAGTTGGGATCCAAAAGAAACCTGGGCGCTGATTGTATGGCTTAACTACGCCGCTTGGTTGCATTTGCGCATGGTTAAAGGACTGCGCGGCCCAGTGTTGGCTTGGTGGGCTTTAATTGGCTTAATCGTCACAACATTCGCCTTTTTAGGTGTGAACATGTTTTTAAGCGGTTTGCATTCTTACGGCGAACTTTAATAATCCACCTTTTGTTTGGGTACCTCTATTCATTTAACTTTCCGATAATTCAGATTACTGGGTTAAACAAGGCGCGATTAAAAAATAATGACGCCGCATATGTGTGATATGTAAGGAGTTATTTTTTATGAGCAACGCAGTGTAACAACGAAAGTTGAATGAATAGAGGTGCCCATGGCTTTAGGGTACTAACACCACCCTAAAGCGCACCGCACCATTCACATTACTATCCAAAGTTAGGCCGTATCCTGCTTGTTTGGCATCTTGCGCGGCATGATACAAGCCAACGCCCAAGCCATTATGCGATGCGATATGCTTTTTAAATAAGTCGTTAGCAATCGCTGCATCCATCGCCTTGCCGGTGTCGGTTACATCTATATAAAAACGTTTTTCAGCATCACTCTGCATTTCAACGGTAATCAAGGTGTTTGGCTGATACTTGGCCTTTTCAATCGCGTTATTAATCAAATTATCAATCACGCTATCCAGCACTTCGGCATTAATATCATGCTTGGGTAAGTTGTCGGCAATAAACTCAATATGATCTTGCGTATGGCGCAATTGCAAGTTTTTCCACCAAGCCGACATTTTTTCTAACCGTTTTTTATCTTCGCCTGGCGCTTTTAATTTGTCTAAAGTGGCGGCAATACGTTGATTTAAAACAGGTAATTGTTTGCGGATTAAAGTTAATAAAGCCTTGTTGTCTTTTTCCTCTGTTTGTTCTGCCGCCGAAACTAAAGTACCAACCGATTGCAAAATATTCTTAATATCATGCGTTAAGCGCGAACCTGTTTCGTAAAATGCTTGCATATAAGCGTTTTGGCGTAAGGTTTCTTCGCGGCGTTTGGCATCATAAAATTCACCCATAATTTGCGTCAGCAATTTCACATGCACATATAAAGCAGGTGAAATCTGCCAGTTAGTGTGCAAGGTCATGTGAAAATCTTTAAAATTAAAATTGGTTTGATGCTTAGAAGACGCGCCTAATTTGCCTTGCGTATCATCGGCTAACCAAGAAACACCCGAAACCCAAGGCAATGAGGTCATTTCAACCATCGCCGCTTGAATAAAACCATTGGGTGTCGATTCAATTTCACCCAAAGAGGCAATATTTTTAATCCATTTTTCAAACGGCATGCCAATGCTTAATAAATAGCGCGACATCAGCAGTTCAACGCCGGAAAATCGTGTGCTGGGCCGCCACAACATACTAAAAGCAACCAACACAAACGCTAGGCTAAATATAGTAATAAACATCACCTGAATATAATTAACGGTGTTAACGCTACCAATGGCGTAACTACCCAGCACCAAAATCAGCGCAACCAGCATTAATAATAACGTGTAGAAAAAATCCAGCACTGGCAATTGGCCTGATTTGTTGGTTTGATTGCCAATAAATAAGATGATGATGGGCAGCAGCGGCAAAAAGTAGGTAATAACAAAAGTGGCTGCTTCTAAATCGTTAGAGGCATGCAACAACTTTGGCACCACCCACAACAGCAACATAGATAACAAATAACTGGCAGCCAATATATGAATAACGCGGTTAGCCTTGGTTTCATCTGAAAAAATGCGGCCGCCCAGCAAGCCAAACAAAATGGATAGCCACAAGGCGGTTAACCACCAATTGATGTATAAAAACCCCAAGGCACCAACGCCAATAAATAAAAATAGCGCTGGCTTAGATAATGTTTCGGTGCTGCGCCAAATAGGTTGCCACAATAAAAAGAGCGCATACGTACATAAAAAATAAGTCTGTTGTAAATAGTGTGCGTCACCACCCCATATTAAAAAAGCATGCAGCGAAAGCAACATTAACGCTAAAATGCGCTGCGAATTTTTGATTAATATTAAATTAAGGTTGCTGTAATTGAACATTTTTAAAAACATGCGATATCCCATGTGGTAGATTTACGCTGAACGGCGCTTGCATAATGGCTATAGTTTAGTATCTTTAATGTTTAGTGACTTTAATTAAGTCACTTGTTTTAAATCACATTCACTAGGCTGTCTTTGCCAATTGCCTAGCGTTTTTAGGTTAAAGCTAAATCAATCGTCATCAATAGCAAAGTGTCAAAAAAATGTCATGTATGACGATTTATCAACACAAGCTTTTATTTTTAACCCTAAATTTAGCTGATAGTGATTGAAATAGCCAGTAAATAAGCCGTTTTAGCTAATTTTTAATCTGGCATGTTGCTTGCATCAAATGTTAAAAAATGTGATGAAACTTTATAATTCACACAATTATGTTAGGTTAAGGACACAAAAAATGAATAAACAATCAGGTTTTACCCTAATTGAACTAGCAATTGTCTTGGTGATTATCGGCTTGTTATTAGGCGGTGTACTTAGAGGTCAAGAACTGATTAATAGTGCCAAGGTTAAAAATATGGCACGTGACTTTCAAAATGTACAAGTTTACATTTACGGTTACCAAGATAAATATAGAGCGCTACCAGGGGACGATCTTGCTGCTGTGGCTCATTTGGGAGTTGCTGCTAGCCAAGCCGCAGCGGGGGCGGGGAATGGCGTAATTGGTGGTAACTGGGATTCAATAACGCCAGGTGATGAATCAGCCATTTTTTGGCAGCATGTTCGCTTGGCAGGCCTTGCTCCTGGACCAACAGTGGTGGGCGCGGGCGGTTACTATCCAACTAATGCTGATGGTGGGCGGATTGGTGTTCAAAGTATTGCTGGGGCAGCGAATATCCCCGTGCTACCTACGCCGCTTAGTGGTGCCTACGTTATTTGTTCAGCAGGAATTTTAGGTAAGTTTGCTAAGCAGCTTGATACAACTCTTGATGATAGTAATACAGCTACCGGCTCTTTGCGAGTTTATACAGCTGCTGCAGGTTGGGATGCAAATGCAACAGTATTAGACGCGGGTGTCTTTAACGTGTGTATGGCTTTCTAAATTAAATCCTAATAATCAAAAGCCCGCTAATAGCGGGCTTTTTGTTTTATATCACTAATTTAAAGTATTGCTAGTTACGTGATTTGATTTAAAATGTCGTTAAAATGAAAAAGTGTAACGAATGACTTTAAATAAATCCTCACAAAATATTGTAGAGATTGATAATCTTTCTTTTGGCTATAAAGGCCGCATGCTGCATCAGGGCATCAATATGGTGTTTCCGCGCGGTAAGGTAATCGCCATTATGGGCGGTAGCGGCACTGGCAAAACCACGTTATTGCGCTTAATTGGTGGGCAACTTAAGCCCAGTAAAGGCGAGGCGCGCGTTGAAGGCCAAGTGGTACACAAGCAAACACGCGATGGTATTTACCAATTACGCCGCAAAATGGGTATGTTGTTTCAGCAAGGCGCTTTGTTTACCGATTTATCGGTGTATGAAAACGTGGCTTTTCCCTTACGCGAGCACACCAACTTACCCGAAAGCATGATTCACGATTTGGTGTTGATGAAACTTAACGCGGTCGGCTTAAGAGGCGCACATAAACTAATGCCGACTGAGTTATCAGGCGGTATGGCACGTCGCGTATCATTAGCGCGCGCTATTGCATTAGATCCCGATATTATTATGTATGATGAGCCGTTTGCGGGCTTAGATCCTATTTCAATGGGTGTTATCTGCGATTTAATTCGCACCTTAAATGATGCCTTAGGTGCCACTTCAATTATCGTTTCGCATGACGTAAAAGAAACATTTACCATTGCCGATTATGTGTATTTTGTGGCCAATGGTGTGGTGGCGGCAGAAGGCACGCCAGACGATTTACGCAATTCCACCTTGCCATTTGTGCATCAGTTTGTGCATGGCGAAAAAGATGGCCCAGTGCCATTTCATTACGCAGCTGGTGATTATGCTCAAGATTTATTGGCGTATGATCAGACAAGGCAAGGCGCATGATGCGATCTAGTATTTTAGTCAGTTTGACACGCTTTTTACGCAATATCGGCCATAGTTTTAGCGATCGCGTTTGGCGCTTAGGTGCTGGTGCGCGCTTGTTTGGGCTAACGCTGATGTATTCTGGCGAAAGCTTTCGCCGCTTTCACCTAACCATTCGCGAAGTGTATTTTACAGGCGTAATGTCCCTTATTATTGTCTTAGTATCGGCCTTTTTTGTGGGCATGGTATTAGCCTTGCAAGGCTATTACACTTTGCAAAAATACGGCTCATCCGAAGCAATTGGTGTATTGGTAGCTTTATCGTTAATCCGCGAGCTTGGCCCTGTCGTTACCGCATTATTGTTTGCTGGTCGCGCAGGTACGGCCATTACGGCCGAAATCGGATTAATGAAAGCCACTGAACAACTAGCTGCCATGGAAATGATGGCCGTTAGCCCAATTGCCCGCGTAATTGCGCCACGCTTTTGGGCAGGAGTTATTGCCATGCCGGTTCTAGCGGCTTTATTTTCAATGGTCGGCATTTTGGGCGGCTATATGGTTGCTGTGCCTTTAATCGGCGTCGATGCAGGCGCGTTTTGGTCGCAAATGCAGGCCAACGTGGATTGGCGCTTAGATATTGTGAATGGCGTGATTAAAAGTGTGGTGTTTGGCGTGGCTTGCACCATGATTGCCTTGTTTGAAGGCTACGATGCGCCACCAACAGCAGAAGGCGTAAGCCGCGCAACTACGCGCACTGTAGTCACTTCGTCGCTAGCAATTTTAGGGCTAGATTTTGTATTAACCTCGTTTATGATTAGCTTGTAAGGCGTCAGGAGTATGGCAATGGAAAGAACAGCAATTGATTTATGGGTCGGTATTTTTGTGGCTTTAGGTTTGGCCGCGTTATTAGGTCTTGCCATGAAAGTAGGCAACCTAACCACTAGTAGCATTGGCGAAACCTATACCGTTAGCGCTAATTTTGGAAATATTGGCGGCTTAAAACCACGCGCACCTGTCAAAAGTGCAGGCGTAGTAGTTGGACGTGTAAGCGACATCAAATTTGATGCCGCAAATTTTGAAGCGGTTGTCAGCTTAAGCATTGATAAACGCTATGCTTTCCCTAAAGATACGTTTGCCAATATTTACACGGCAGGCTTGCTGGGCGAGCAATACATTGGTTTAGAGGCTGGTGGCGATGACAAAAACCTAGCCAATGGTGACAAAATATTACAAACGCAAGATGCGGTTGTTTTAGAAAAAATGATAAGTCAATTTTTATATAATAAAGCCTCGGAAGCGCCAGCAGATGCCGCAATTAAAACAAATCCATCATCAACCAAATCGGCTAATGATGCGTTAGGTGCTAACCCATTAGATGCAATAACACAACCAGCGGCGCCATAAATGCGTTGTAACAATTAGGATAACATTATGATTAAAAACAATATTAAACAATTATTATTGGCGGGCACTATGCTTTGCTTCAGTGCCGCTGCGCTTGCGGCAGAATCGCCTGATGCGTTGGTTAAACGAACCTCAGAAGATGTAATGGCAATTGTTAAAAACGATAAGGATATTCAAGCCGGCAATCAAGACAAGATTTATGCGTTAGCAGAAGAAAAAATTCTGCCAAACTTTAATTTTGATCGCGTATCACGCTTAGTACTAGGAAAAAACTGGACGAAAGCAACGCCAGATCAAAAAGCTGCGTTTCAAACCGAATTTCGCACCTTATTGTTGCGCACTTATGCCACGGCTTTATCAAAATACAAGAATCAAACCATTGAATACAAGCCTTTACGCCTAGCCGATGGCGCTAACACGGCGGCTGTGAAGACTGTTATTGTACAGCCAGGTGGCCAGCCAATTGCGGTTGATTATGCGCTGGAAAAACAATCCGATGCTTGGAAAGTGTATGACATTGTGATTGAAGGTGTGAGCTTGGTGACTAATTATCGCGGCCAATTTACGCAAGAAATTCGCCAAAATGGTTTAGATAGCTTGATTAAAAAGCTAGCTGAAAAAAATAGCGCGGCAAAAGCAAAATAATCATTATTGAAACTATACATGGCGCAAATTACTCAAATCAATAATCGTTGGCTTTTAAGCGGCGACGTTGTCAATAGCAGCGCGGGCGATATTTTAAAAGCGAGTCAGGCATTTAACATTATCGAAAATACTAGCGTTGATTTTGCGGATGTTGAAGACATTGACACAACGGCGGTGAGTTTGATTTTAGAATGGAAGCGCCGCGCCGCCAAAGAAAACCAGATTTTAACATTTGTGAATTTGCCCGAAAATTTAACCAGCTTGGTGCAGCTTTATGATGTGGCCAAATTAATTAGCTAATTTTTTAGTTTTTAGGTAGTGTAATTGATTAACTTAACCCCATCTCAATGATGGGGTTTCGTATTTATAGCGATTAAAAAATGACAGACAACAAATTAACACCAGCCGTAAAAATTGAAAAAGTTCACAAGCGTTTTGGTGAATTACATGCCTTAAAAGGCATTGATTTAACCATTGAACAAGGTGAGTTTTTTGGCCTGCTTGGGCCAAATGGCGCAGGTAAATCCACATTAATTAATAATTTGGCAGGCTTACTAAAGCCCACTTATGGCCAAGTTTCCATCATGGGCCATGATGTGATTAATGCCTATCAAGCCGCGCGCATGTCGTTGGGCGTGGTGCCGCAAGAGTTAGTATTTGACCCATTTTTTAATGTGCGCGAAATGTTGCGTTTTCAGGCTGGCTATTTTGGCCGCGGTCGCGAAAACGATGCTTGGGTTGATGAAGTGATTGAAAACTTAGGCCTAACCGATAAAGCGCATACCAATATGCGCAAACTTTCTGGCGGCATGAAACGCCGCGCATTGATTGCACAGGCTTTGGTTCATAAGCCGCCTGTGATTGTTTTAGACGAGCCAACCGCAGGTGTGGATGTTGAGCTGCGCCAAATGCTATGGGCGTTTATCAAAAAACTGAATAATGATGGCCATACCATTATTCTCACCACGCATTATTTAGAGGAAGCGGAAACGCTGTGTGAGCGCGTGGCGATGATGAAGCAGGGCGAGATAGTCGCCTTAGACACAACCGCCAATTTACTTAGCAAATTACCTGGCAAAAATTTACGCTTAACCTTGGGCCAAGCCAATTTGCCAAGTACTTTATTGCCGATGCTTAAAAATGGCGAAAATGGCATTTTTACCTTGGCATTAACTGAGCTAAATCAAATTGAATATGCCTTAAGTGAATTGCGCAAAGCCAATGTGACTGTGCAAGATATGCAATTAATTGAAGCGGATTTAGAAGATGTATTTATGTCGCTAGTCGGTGAGCAGGCGCCACAACCAAATCTGCAAGCAGGTGAGCTATGAATATAATCGATGACTTAATCTCACCGCAATGGCGCGGTACTTATACGCTTTTTAAGAAAGAGCTATTTCGCTTTTGGCGCGTGGCGTTTCAAACCGTTGCATCGCCTGTGCTTACATCATTATTGTATTTATTAATCTTTTCCCATGTATTAGAAAACCATGTGCAAGTGTATAAAGGCGTGCCTTACAAAGCGTTTTTAATCCCCGGTTTGATTATGATGTCGTTGCTGCAAAATGCCTTTGCCAATAGCTCATCCAGCTTGGTGCAATCCAAAATTATGGGCAGTATTGTGTTTGTATTGTTAACGCCAATCAGCTACGCGCAGTTTTTTATTGCCTTCTTAGCCGCTGCCATCATTCGCGGTTTTCTAGTAGGTTTTAGCATTTATTTTGTGGCAATATGGTTTGTCGATTTATCCATTGTGCACCCGCTATGGATATTTGTATTCGCCTTATTAGGCAGCGCCTTATTGGGCACTTTTGGCATTATTGCCGGTATTTGGTCAGATAAATTCGATCAAATGGCCGCGTTTCAAAACTTTGTCATTATGCCGCTGACGTTTTTATCTGGCGTGTTTTATTCTATCCATTCCTTACCGCCGTTTTGGCAGGCGGTGTCAAAATTCAATCCGTTCTTTTATATGATTGATGGCTTTAGGTATGGTTTTTTTGGCCAAAGCGATATTTCGCCATGGTTAAGTTTTGTGGTTGTGCTTAGCTTTTTATTGGGGTTAGCATGGCTTGCATTAAAAATGTTAAAATCTGGCTATAAATTAAGAGCATAAGTTTTGTGCTTAAAATAAAAGTATCAACTTAAAACGATTATCAACGATTTATCAAAGGGTAGAATAAGTTTGTTAAGCGCTGCACAGTTAGAAAGTTATATTACGCAAAGTTTAGATTGCGATTTCATTAAAGTATTGGGCGATGATGGCACGCACTTTGAAGCGGTGATTGTTAGTCCTGCTTTTGAAGGCAAGCGCATGATACAACAGCATCAATTAGTGTATGCCGCATTGGGCGACCGTATGCGCGCCGAAATACACGCATTATCAATGAAAACCTACACGCCAACGGCATGGGCCGCGGCCTCAAATAGTTAATATTAAAAGCATGGAGAAGTAAATGGATACGCAAGCGCAAATTAAACAAACAGTAACCAGCAATAAAGTAGTGTTGTACATGAAAGGTAGCCCGAAATTTCCACAATGTGGTTTTTCGAATATGGCGACGCAAATTTTAGATGCTTGTAACACGCCCTATGTGGCGGTAGATGTATTGCAAGATCAAGCGATTCGCGAAGGCATTAAGCAATACGCCAACTGGCCAACTATTCCGCAATTGTATGTAAATGGCGAATTTTTGGGCGGCTCAGATATTATGCGCGCCATGTATGAAAGCGGCGAATTGCAAGCTTTGTTAGCTGAAACGGCTTAATTTTGGAAAAGCTTATTATTGAAGGTGGTTATAAGCTAAATGGCGAGGTCATCGTTTCTGGCGCCAAAAATGCTGCATTACCCATTTTGTGCGCCTCATTATTAGCCGAAACGCCATTGCATTTAAGCAGTGTTGCCGCGCTAAAAGATATTGATACCACCATTAAATTGCTGGATACCATGGGCGTAAAAATTGAGCGCGCAGCCGATAAAGTCAGCCTAGATGCATCCGATGTGCAATCGTTTGAGGCAACCTATGAGATGGTGAAAACCATGCGCGCGTCTATCTTGGTATTAGGCCCGCTGTTGGCGCGCTTTGGTACGGCACGTGTGTCATTGCCCGGCGGTTGCGCCATTGGCTCACGCCCTGTGGATTTGCATATTAAAGGCTTGCAAGCCATGGGTGCAGCTATTCATATCACGCATGGCTACATTCAAGCCAGTACCTTGCATCTACCTAATCGCCGCTTGCAAGGCGCCCGTTATTATATGGATATGGTAACGGTAACCGGTACCGAAAACTTGATGATGGCAGCTAGTTTGGCTGAAGGCACGACTGTATTGGAAAATGCAGCCAAAGAACCTGAAGTCGTTGATTTGGCTGAATGCTTAATTAAAATGGGTGCCAAAATCACTGGTGCAGGCACCGATGTGATTACCATTGTGGGCGTAGAAAAACTTAACGGCGCCACGCACAATATCGTCTGTGACCGTATTGAGGCAGGCACTTATATGGTGGCAGCGGCGATGACAGGCGGCGAAGTGAAATTGCTAAACGCGCGCGCTGATTTGCTAGACGCTGTAATTGAAAAATTACGCGATGCAGGCGCAACTGTGACCAGCGATGCCACCAGTATTACTGTGAAAAGTGATGGCAATTTAAAAGCGGTGAATATTCGCACGGCGCCACATCCAGCATTCCCCACTGACATGCAAGCGCAGTTTATGGCCCTTAATACCATTGCAAGTGGCGTGGCAAAAGTAACCGAAACCATCTTTGAAAACCGCTTTATGCATGTGCAAGAAATGCAGCGCTTAGGCGCGGATATAAGCATTGACGGCAATACGGCTTTGGTAAAAGGTGTGGAATATTTAGATGGCGCAATTGTGATGGCAACGGATTTACGCGCATCAGCTAGCTTGGTTTTGGCAGGCTTGGTGGCCAGAGGCGAAACTGTGATTGAGCGTATTTATCACCTAGACCGCGGTTATGAATATTTAGAAGAGAAGCTAACCAAGCTGGGCGCAAAAGTGCGCCGCGCACATTAAGCAAAGATACTAAAGAAAGTTAAAGCCACAGAGAACACAGAGAACACAGAGAAAAACAAAAAACCAATATACCTAATTCATAAATTTTTAAGCGATTAAATATATTTAGGTTTTCTCTGTGAACTCTATGCCCTCTGTGGCTAAAAAATATGATTACAATCGCATTATCAAAAGGCCGAATTTTTGAAGAAACCGCACCATTATTGGCGGCGGCGGGTATTCATGCATTAGAAGATCCTGAATCTTCACGCAAACTGATTATTGGCACCAATAGGGATGATGTCAGGCTGATCATTGTGCGCGCAACTGATGTGCCAACTTATGTGCAATACGGCGCGGCAGATTTAGGCATTGCGGGCAAAGACGTGTTGGATGAGCATGGCGGTGAGGGCTTGTATCAGCCGCTTGATTTGCAAATTGCCAAATGCAAAATGATGGTGGCGGTGCGAAATGACTTTGATTATGAAGCCAGCATTCGCCAAGGCGCGCGCCTTAAAGTGGTGACTAAGTACGTTAAAACCGCGCGTGAGCACTTTGCCGCAAAAGGTATGCATGTGGATTTAATTAAACTTTATGGCTCAATGGAATTGGGCCCATTGGTGGGTTTAGCTGATGTGATTGTGGATTTAGTGAGCACGGGCGGAACTTTACGCGCCAACAACCTCAAAGCAGTAGAGTTTGTCGGCGATATTAGCTCGCGCTTGGTGGTTAATCAGGCCTCACTCAAATTAAATCGCGCACAATTACTGCCGATTATTGAGTGCTTTGGAAATGCAATTAAATAGTGCGAATAAGTATTTTGGAAAGTAACAAGCAATGAAGATTAGACGTTTATCAACTACAGACAGTACATTTGATGCCGATTTAAAGGCTTTATTGGCTTTTGAAACCGCGCAAGATGATTCTATTGATGTGGTAGTTGCCAATATTTTAAAAGATGTAAAAAATCGTGGCGATGCCGCCGTGTTGGAGTACACCAATCGCTTTGATAAAACCAACGCCAGCCATTTGGGTGAGCTTGAAATTAGCCAAGCCGATTTGCAATCCGCATTAAATAGCTTGCCAACTGAACAGCGCCAAGCCTTGCAGGCGGCGGCGGACAGAGTAAGAAGCTACCATGAAAAACAAGTGATGCAATCATGGAGTTACACAGAGGCAGACGGCACATTATTAGGCCAGCAAGTGACGGCATTAGACCGCGTAGGTTTGTATGTGCCGGGCGGTAAAGCGGCTTATCCTTCAAGCGTGTTGATGAATGCCATTCCTGCCAAAGTGGCTGGCGTTGCTGAATTGATTATGGTGGTGCCAACCCCTAATGGCGAAAAAAATGCGCTTGTATTAGCCGCAGCAGCTATTTCGGGTGTTGATAGAGTGTTTTGTATTGGTGGCGCACAAGCCGTTGGTGCGTTGGCCTATGGCACAGAAACCGTGCCGCAAGTGGATAAAATTACTGGCCCAGGCAACGCTTATGTTGCTGCCGCCAAGCGTCGCGTATTTGGCGTGGTGGGTATTGATATGGTTGCAGGCCCATCTGAAATTTTGGTGATTTGCGATGGCAAAACCAATCCAGATTGGATTGCCATGGATTTATTTAGCCAAGCCGAACATGACGAATTAGCGCAATCTATATTATTAAGCCCAGATGCGGCATTTTTAGATGCAGTAGCCACCAGCATGCAAAAACTGGTAGAAGCCATGCCGCGTAAAGACATTATTAATGCCTCAATTACTGATCGTGGCGCGTTAATTTTGACTAAAAATATAGACGAAGCCATTGAAATTAGCAATTATATTGCGCCAGAGCATTTGGAATTGTCAGTCGAAAATCCGCTGGAAATGAGTAAAAAAATCAAGCATGCGGGCGCTATTTTTATGGGTCGTGATACGTGCGAAGCGCTAGGCGACTATTGCGCAGGACCAAACCATGTTTTACCTACGTCGCGCACGGCACGTTTTAGCTCTCCCTTAGGCGTGTATGATTTTCAAAAACGTTCTAGCTTGATTATGGTGTCGCAAGATGGCGCGCAAAAATTGGGCAAAATAGCATCCGTTTTAGCGCATGGCGAAGGCTTAACCGCGCATGCTAAATCAGCCGAATATCGTTTGAAATAATGAGCAATAAATGAGTAAGTACTGGAGCGATGTTGTACATAGGCTTACACCTTATGTGCCTGGTGAGCAGCCTAAAATCAGCAACTTGGTTAAGCTCAACACCAACGAAAATCCGTATGGCCCAAGCCCAAAAGTGATTGAAGCGCTTAAGCTAGAAGCGGTTGATAGTTTGCGTCTATACCCAGACCCCAATTCTGATAAGTTAAAAGCGGCAATCGCACAAAATTTTAATTTGCAATCCAATCAAGTGTTTGTCGGCAATGGCTCAGATGAAGTATTGGCGCATGTATTTCAAGCTTTGTTAAAGCACGATAAACCGCTTTTATTCCCCGATATTACTTATAGTTTTTATCCTGTGTATTGCAGTTTGTATGGTATTCAGTATGAAACCATTGCATTGAATAAACAATTTGAAATCGATATTCACGATTATGCGCGCCCTAATGGCGGTATTATTTTCCCGAATCCTAACGCGCCAACGGGCATTCCGCTAGCGCTGGCGCAAATTGAGCAATTGCTGAGCCGAAATACGCATTCGGTAGTTGTGGTTGATGAAGCCTATGTGGATTTTGGTACAGAGTCTGCGGTGAATTTGATTAATACCTATCCTAATTTGCTGGTGACACATACGCTGTCAAAAGCGCGCTCTTTAGCAGGCTTGCGCGTGGGTTATGCGCTAGGCAATAAAGACTTAATCGAAGCCTTAATACGCGTTAAAGATAGTTTTAATTCGTATCCGATTGATCGATTTGCTGAAGCAGGCGCAGTTGCTGCCATGCAAGACAATGATTATTTTGAAGAAACTTGCGCTAAAGTGGTTTCTACCAGAAACGCTCTGGTGAATGATTTGCAGTCTTTAAATTTTGAAGTGTTGCCATCGGGCGCTAATTTTATCTTTGCCAAGCACAAAAAATTAGACGGCGCGACTTTGGCGGCAAAGCTGCGTGAGCACAGTATCATTGTGCGTCACTTTAAAAAACCAGCGCGTATTTCGCCTTATATTCGCATCACAATCGGCACCGATGCACAGTCAATTAGCCTAGTTCAGGCACTAAATTTGATTCTAAAATCAGAATAAGCCATCTAAATAGCACTAAACCACACTAAAGTGTTTGTTTTATAATCAATTTGTATCCAAATTGTTGAAATAATTAATCAATTGCGGTTATGATGTCGAAATGTACAAAATGTGCAAACAGTATTTTGTAAAATTACTTTGAATTAAGACCAACTAACTACAAAATATTAACTTTTTAATCAAATAATTTTAATCGATCACATTAATTAAATTATTAGCGAGCTCGGAGGAATAGGCACCATGGCACAAACCCAAATGGCATTAGATTCACTGGATTTTGACGCAACCGTTGCATTAGCAACTAAAGTAGCACCACACGTAGATATTTTAGAAATCGGTACACCTTGCATTAAGCACAACGGTATTGAATTATTAAAAACATTACGTGCTAAATTCCCAAACAACAAAATCTTAGTCGATTTAAAAACCATGGATGCTGGCTTCTACGAAGCTGAGCCATTCTACAAAGCAGGTGCTGATATTTGTACCGTTTTGGGTACAGCTGATATCGGTACAATTAAAGGCGTAATTGACGTTGCTAACAAATACGGCAAACAAGCTCAAGTTGATTTGATTAACGTTGCTGACAAAAAAGCACGTACATTAGAAGTAGCTAAATTAGGCGCACACATCATTGGTGTGCACACTGGTTTAGATCAACAAGCCGCTGGTCAAACACCTTTTAACGATTTAGCAATGATTGTTGGTTTAAATACTGGCGCTAA
>JAYWCF010000032.1:0-7163 GCA_043780715.1 Methylotenera sp.
CCCTTCATTGGGCGGCAAGCTTTAAAACAATTACTTTAAAAACTTAATATTTAAAACTTAATATTTAAAACTTAAACAATCAGCATTTTTGCCGCTTCAATCAGTTGATGCGATAAATCCGCTAACTTCATATTCTTTTTCATCGCCATATTGCGCAGCATGGTGTATGCCTCTTCTTCATCAATCTGGCGCTGGCGCATCATTAAGCCTTTTGCGCGCTCAATCACTTTGCGTTCATCCAATTTCAAATTGGCCATATTTAATTCAGAACGCAAACTTTTAAACTCTTCAAATCGTGCAACCGCCGCATCTATCACAGGAATCAGCCTTTCACTTGGAATATCGCCAACCACATAAGCACTTACCCCTGCCTGCGTTGCGATTTTAATTTTTTCTTTATCGCCATCATGCGTAAACATCACAACCGGCCGCGAATCGTTCATGCTCATCACACAAATATTTTCTAAGGTATCGCGGCTGGGTGATTCCGTATCAATAATGACAATATCCGGTTTTACTTCACAACATTTTGCTTCTAAATTAAGCGTGTTTTCAACATGTGCCACCACTTCAAACCCATTATCAATTAGCAATTGTTTTAAGGGTTTGCTGCGTTTTAAATCATTATCGATAATCATCACTTTTAACATGATTAAGTATTAGCAAATGCTGTGCCACTTAACATTATTTTATTAAGCCGTTGATTTGTAATGATTAAAATTAATAATTTGACCTTGAGCCTAAACTTTAGTGGCCTACCAAGTGCACACATTCGGTGCAAACGCACCGCAGACATGGGTTACAGCAAGCTGGCTTGTGAAATATAAAACGCCCGATTGATAAAGTTGTTTAATTTTGAGGCTATAAAAAAAGCATGCAACCAAAGGTCTGCATGCTTTTTTGTTTGCGCTTAATTTAATAAGCGCATTTGCACTATTTAAATACCCAGTTTTTTAGCAATCTTTTCTAATGAATCTTTGCCCGCCAAAAGCGTATCGCGATTTTGCTGCACAATATTGCCGTTAAAAGGCAACACCGTGTTGCGCGCAATGCCCAGCGTATCCATTACCGCTAATAAAACGGCGCGATTACCCAGCATAATTTGCTGATTTTGCTCACTTAAACTGCCCGAAACTGGCAGCGGCGTATCAGTGGCAACGCCCAGTTTGGCGGCAATTTGTTTAATCAAAAATTGGTTACGAATAAAAATCGCATTATTTACCTCAGGTAATGTGCCGCCCGTTTGCTGCGATGTGCTGTATAAAACGCCTAATTTATTGGCGATTTTTCCAATAATCACACGGTTTTCAATCAACAATGAATTGACCTCTTTTAGCATTGGGTCATTGCCCAAAGGATCAGTTTCTGCGTGTAAAGCCGTCATTGGCAGCAAGGTTGTTGAAAGTAGGAAAAATGCAGCTAAAAAGTGTTTCATGGTTATATCCTTAATCGGTTAGCGTTAAATAGCACGCAAATGATTATCAGCACATACCATGCCAAGCATCAGTTTTATATTTAAGTGATTGAATAGGCTAACTAAAATTAGGTTTTTAGCGGCTAGTGGGTTAAAGAAGATTTAGCGCAAAATGCACAGCTTAAGTGCAAGCACACGTTGCTGTGAGCTAAAAAGACGCTAAAAATGACTATTTAAAACAGTTTATTTAGCAATTTAATGTACTTTAAAAATGCGCTGATAATTTTAAGCCAGTTGTAATTTAGCTAGCCGCGCATACAAGCCGCCTTGCTGTTTTAACGCTTCTGGGCTGCCAATTTCGACAATACGGCCATTTTCAAGCACGATAATGCGGTTGGCTTTTTGCACCGTGCTTAATCGGTGCGCAATCATCAAGGTGGTGCGGCCTTGCATGGCGGCGCTTAAGCCTTGCTGCACTAAGATTTCGCTTTCGGCATCTAATGCGCTGGTGGCTTCATCTAATAGCAAAATGGGCGCATCTTTTAGCATGGCGCGCGCGATTGCGATGCGTTGGCGTTGGCCGCCGCTAAGCCGTGTGCCGCGTTCACCCAAAAATGTTTGATAGCCTTCTGGCAATTTTTGAATAAATTCATCAACTTGTGCCGCTTTGGCGGCGGCTAGCACTTCATCATCACTGGCGCTGGGTTTGCCGTAACGAATATTTTCTAGCGCATTGACTGAAAATATCACCGCATCTTGCGGGACGATTGCTATGCTGTCGCGCAAACTTTTTAGGCTTAATGAGTCAATCGCTTGCCCATTAATGCTAATCTCGCCAGAGTTAATTTCGTAAAAGCGTAATAAACATTGAAATAATGTAGTTTTACCCGCGCCAGATGGGCCAACCAAAGCAATGGTTTCGCCTGCGGCAATGTCCAAATTAATGCCATCTAAAGCCGCAATTTGTGGGCGTGACGGATAATGAAACACCACATTTTTAAACAAAATGCTGGCTTGGCTGGGGTTTGCTAATTTTTGCGCAGTTGCCGATTCTTTAATCGCCACGTCAGAATGCAGCAATTCTAATAGCCGCTCAGTGGCACCTGCTGCGCGCATCACTTCACCCCATACTTCTGCCATAGTGCCCACCGCGCCAGCCACCATTAAGGCATACAACACAAATGAGGCCAATTCGCCGCCTGTCATTTCGCCTGCGTTTACTTGCCTTGCACCAATCCATAACACAAAAATAATGGTACCAAGTACGGCGGTTACCATCAAAATAGTCAATGCAGAGCGCACTTTTACGCGTTTTAAGGCGGTGTTAAAGCTGATATCGGCGCTAGTTTTAAAGCGCAAAATTTCGGCTTGCTCTTGCGTGTACGATTGCACGGTGGGCATGGCGTTGAGTATTTCACCCGCCATGGCGCTGCTATCGGCAATGCGGTCTTGCGATTCGCGCGATAGTTTTTTGACTTTGCGGCCAATCAAAATAATCGGCAAAATCAGCAATAGCATTAAACCAATATTCAGCGAAAACAAATAAAGATTCGTCACCGCCAGCATCACCATGCCGCCGATAAATTGAAACAGGCTGCGCAAACCCATGGAAATAGAGCTGCCCACTACGGTTTGAATCAAAGTGGTGTCGCCTGTTAAGCGCGATAATACTTCGCCAGTTTGCGTGGTTTCAAAAAACTGTGGGCTTTGCGTCATTACGCGCGCATACACCGCGCTACGTAAATCGGCTGTTACACGCTCGCCCACCCAAGAAATATTGTAATAACGCAGCGCAATCATCAGCGCCCAAAAAGCCGCCAGCGCAAACATCACCAGAAAATGCCCGTTTAAACTTAAATTGGCTAATAAACCATTGCTGGGCTTGGCCGCACTGGTGTTGCTAATAAAGCCAAAATCAATTAAATCGCGAAACGCCAGTGGTACCAATAATAAGGTAGCCGAACCCAAACACAGCAGCACAAATGCCAGCATTACCCGCGTGCGATAAGGCTTTAAAAACGGGATCAAATTGGCTAGTGGCGATAGCTTTTTAGATGAATTATCTTTAGCTAGATTTTGAGCGGCAGTTTGCATGGGAATTTTTGTCTTGAAGAATGGGCTAGTTTAGCATTGGCAGAGTTGTAATGGAGTTTGAATGCCGTACTTGGTTCATGTACTGGGTTCATGCGCTAGGTTCATGAGATAGATGTGATTTATACTTATCAACATTAGATTCAATTATTCGTCAGAAATAATCATGCATAAAAACATCAAATTCATTATCTGGATTTTAGTCGGTTTATTGGGCACTTTTGCGCTAAGTACTATTGCGCTAAATCGCGGTGAAAGCATCAATGCATTATGGTTAATCACCGCGGCGGTGTGTATTTACGCCATTGCCTATCGATTTTATGCTGCTTGGATTGCCGCAAAAGTATTGGTGATAGATGAAACCCGCGCTACCCCTGCAGAGCGATTAGATAACGGTCGCGATTATATGCCCACCAATAAATGGGTGGTGTTTGGCCACCATTTTGCCGCCATTGCAGGGCCAGGGCCATTAGTAGGCCCAACGTTGGCGGCGCAATTTGGCTATTTGCCCGGCACGCTATGGATATTAATCGGCGCCGTTTTAGGCGGCGCAGTGCAAGATATGGTGACGCTATTCTTTTCAACACGCCGAGATGGCCGCAGTTTAGGCCAAATGGCGCGCGATGAAATTGGCGTCATTGGCGGCACGGCGGCGCTAATCGGCACTTTTTTAATCATGATTATCTTAATTGCCGTGCTGGGCTTGGTGGTGGTTAACGCCATGAAGCACAGCCCTTGGGCCACTTCTACCGTCGCGGCAACCATCCCTATCGCCATGCTAATCGGCCTTTATATGCGCCACATTCGCCCCGGCCGTGTGATGGAAGCATCCGCCATTGGCGTAGCTTTATTACTTTTTAGCGTGTTTGCCGGCGGCTGGATAGACCACAACGAAACCTTGCGCGTGTATTTTGACCATGATGGCCTGCCATTGGCGTTTGCGATTATTGTGTACGGCTTTGCCGCCGCGGTATTGCCAGTTTGGCTATTGCTGGCGCCGCGCGATTATTTATCTACCTATATGAAGCTTGGCACGGTGATTTTATTGGCAGTGGCGATTGTGATTTTGCGCCCCGATATTCATATGCCAGCCGTCACCCAATTTACCGATGGTACAGGGCCAATATTCGGCGGCAAGCTGTTTCCGTTTGTGTTTATTACCATCGCTTGCGGCGCCATATCTGGGTTTCACGCGCTAATTGCCTCTGGCACAACGCCTAAATTATTGGCGAACGAACGCGATATTCGCATGATTGGTTATGGCGCCATGTTGCTAGAAAGCTTTGTGGCGATTATGGCCATGATTGCCGCCACCGTATTAGAGCCGGGCGTATTTTTTGCCATTAACAGCCCAGCAGGCGTGGTGGGTAAAGAGGCGATTTATGCGGTCGCCAAAATTAATAGCTGGGGTTTTGCGGTCACGGTAGAGCAAATGAATCAACTGGCCAAAGACATGGGTGAAAGTAGCCTATTTGCGCGTACAGGCGGCGCGCCAAGCTTGGCGGTGGGCATGGCCAGCATTTTTGGCAGCGCGTTTGGCAAAAGCATGTTGGCGTTGTGGTACCACTTGGCCATTATGTTTGAGGCGATTTTTATCTTAACCACTTTAGATGCAGGCACCCGCGTTGGCCGCTTTATGCTGCAAGATATGCTGGGCAACTTTAATAAAAAACTCGGTGAAACTTCTTACATGCCGTCTGTTCTACTTACAAGCGCCATCGTGGTGGCGGGTTGGGGTTATTTTTTGTATATCGGCGTGATAGACCCAAACGGCGGCGTGAATATTTTGTGGCCATTATTTGGCATTGCCAATCAAATGCTAGCCGCGATTGCGCTGTGTGTCGCAACCGGTATTCTGGTTAAAAACGGCAAATTAAAATACGCTTGGGTAACAGGCCTGCCATTGGCTTGGCTGGTCACTATTACCACTACGGCGGCTTACTTAAAAATATTCAGCGATGATATTCGCGTTGGATTTTTTGCCGCCGCCAATGATTTAAGCACAAAATTAGTAGCTGGATTATTACCGCCAGAAAAAGCCGCCGTTGCGCCGCAGCTTATTTTTAATCAACAATTGGATGCGTATTTAACGCTATTTTTTGTGGCGATGTTATGGATTGTGATTATTGATATGTTGCTGGTTTGCACGCGCCGATTGGCTGGCAAGCCAGTGTTGCCATGCTCTGAAGTGGCGCATACTGAAACGCAATTGAATAATGCTTGGGTTAGAGACTAATGTTAATTGGGTTTATTTTAACTTTAATGCTAGTGATTGATTGTTTAGCATTTCATCTAATTTCCAAGGATGAGTTAAGCGATGGAAAACAAAAAATATTACAAACATTACTAGTAGTTTTTGTACCGTTAATAGGTTCTTTATTAGTTATTTTTGTTATTAAAGCTAAATCTAAAAATAGAGATGGTGTTGAATTAGGCGGAGTTGATAATGATTAAGAAAATAAAGCATTGTTGGCACTTAATTAAGCAGCTTTCTGGCGATTCGGCTTATGCGCAATATTTGCAGCATCATGCCGATTTTCATGCCTGTAGTGTGGATGCGCCAGCGGCATTGTCGCGCAAAGAATTTTATAAATTATGGCAAGATCAAAAATGGACAGGGGTGAAACGTTGTTGCTAGATAAAAATAGAATCTTAAGCGAGGAAGATATTTCGCGCATTATTGAAATGGCTTGGGAAGACCGCACACCGTTTGAGGCGATTGAAGTGCAATTTGGCTTAAATCAAGATGGTGTAATTAAAGTGATGCGTAAAAACTTAAAATTAAATTCGTTCAAACTTTGGCGCGAGCGCACGCATGGCCAAACCACAAAACATTTAAAACTACGTAGTGCCGATATTAATAGGCATCAATCTAAACAACATAACAAAATTCATCGATAAAGCATCAAAACTATTACTAGTTACGCTGGTAAATCTTATCAATTTGCATGTCGTCCGTTTCAACTAATTGAGAGTAATCGTATTCAGTCACGTTAACTTGTATATGCGTTTTGTCGATTTTAATCGGCTGATATTCCGCGATAACGTAATCGATTTCAGGTTCTTTTTTAAATAATAGTGCCAATATATTTTTCATGTTGTTTCATTTCAAACAAAAATTAATTGAATGCTAATAGTTAACTAGCAATCAATATGCCAAGCTTGAATATGAAAACGACTTTACGTAACGCATTGATTTAGATGGTGAAAAATTTAATCCACATTAGTTACTTTTAAATCAATGTTGTAATTTGATGATAAGCGTTTATTTTTCATCAAACGCTTTCATCAATTATCAGGCTTTAAAACATAAAGCTTTAATTGCCTTTATTAAAACCACCTGCGTTGGCTTTAAACCACATCCAAATACCAATCACAATCATCGGCAAGCTTAGCCATTGGCCCATGCTAAAGCCCAGCTGTAATAAGCCTAAATAGTCATCTGGTTCGCGGGTAAATTCGGCCAAAAACCGAAAGCTGCCGTAGCCAACTAAAAATAGCGCCGAAATGGCGCCAATAGGGCGCTGCTTGCGCGAAAACCACCAAAGTAGGCAGAACAAAGCAATGCCTTCTAGGGCAAATTCATACAGCTGCGAAGGATGGCGCGCTAAAAAATCCACTTGCGGAAAAATCATGCCAAAGTTGGCGTGTGTTTCGC
>JAYWCF010000033.1:0-7150 GCA_043780715.1 Methylotenera sp.
TTCAAGCTCATCGCCTGCACAGTCATACGAGCGTAGCTCTAAATCTTTCATGTTGTTCGGTAATACTGTTTCTTTACGTTTTTGCCTAGGCATTTTATAACCCCTTTTCACTCATCTTGTTTTTTTGGATACTACAATTAAAGATAAGCAGAAGTTATGCCAACTGGCTGTGCAAAATGTTAATTTTGATAATGCTTTAAATACAAGCCTTGCAAGGCAGTTGATTAATTTTATTGAAATTTATGGATGCCAGAAGATGACAAAAATGTGCATTTTTAGATAAAAATGTTTAAAAATGCACACATTGATGACGTGATTGGTGACTGCTTGAATTTAATGCGCTTTTTAAATTAAACGCATCAAAATTAACGCATTAATTTTAATTATTTACTTGAATTTAAGTTTTAGTCTTAACCACATTTGCGTTAGCGCGTTGCCATCTAATTTGTAATGTTTATGCAAAGGCTGTTTTACTTCCCAGCTGGCTGTCATGCCGGCCGGAAAAGTCACTAAATCGCCTTTGCCAAATTTAACAGGCTTGCCGCCGGTGGGCGTAATCACACATTCGCCCTCTAAAATATAAGCAATTTCTTGCTCAGGAAAAGTCCATGGAAACACAGACACTTCTTTTTGCCAAGTAGCCCATTTTTTAACATTCAGCGTATCTAAACGGCTTTGGGCAGGATTTTTTTCTACAATAATTTGCGACATTCGGTTCTCTTTAAAAGGTTTTTTAAACGGGTAAAACCTTATTTTAGCGTATCAATAGTAAAATGGTTTTTTAAATCCAATAAACCTCATGCAAGTCAATCTATACAAGTCAATTTATGCTAGTTAATCTAAATCAAGCAATTGCCAAGCTAAAGGCGGGTGAGGTAGTGGCCATTCCTACCGAAACGGTTTATGGCTTGGCGGCAGATGCTTGCAATGAATCGGCTTTGCGTCAAATTTACGCGGTTAAACAGCGCCCTGCTGATAACCCTTTAATTGTGCATATTGGCGATATGGCGCAAGTGCTTGATTGGGCGGCGGAATTTTCACCGCTAGCGCAAAAATTAGCCAAAGCATTTTGGCCCGGCCCATTTACCTTGGTTTTGCCTGCGTTGAATAGCGTTACTGCTATTGTTAGAGCCAATGAGCCCACCGTGGCGCTACGCGTGCCCAGTCATGCGCTCACTTTGCAATTGCTTAAAGAAAGTGGCTTGGCGCTGGCCGCACCATCTGCCAATAAATACACGCAATTAAGCCCAACCACCGCGGCGCATGTGGCGGCTGGCTTGGGCGATAAAATTGCGGTGTTAGATGGCGGCGCCTGCCAAGTGGGCATTGAATCGACCATTGTGAGTGTGGCAGGTGATAAATGGCAATTGCTGCGTCACGGCATGATTACAGAGGCGCAAATTAGCGCGGTGGCAGGCAAGCCTGCCACGCTGGGTGCGGCTAGCGTGCCAAAGGCGCCGGGCCAACATATTTTGCATTACTCACCTAAAACACCGCTTAGATTATTTGATGATTTGGCAAGCTTAATCAATTTTCAGCAAACTAGCGCGCAAACTTGCGCCGCTTTAATTATTGATGACAATCCGCCGACTAGTTTAAATTTTGAGTGCATCTATTTACCCAAAAAAAATGCCGAAGTAGCCGAACATTTGTATGATGCGCTGCACCGTTTGGATGTGCTTAATGTGGCTCAATTATTGGTTTTAAGACCACCCAATACGGCAGAATGGTTGGCTATTTTAGACCGCCTAAATCGTGCCGCGCGAGATGATTAGCTTGTAAGGTGAATGGCTTGCTTGAGCTTCTTGTTTAAGCCTTGTTTTTTGGTTAATAAGCGAGTAACTTTACAGCAACTTAAGTCGTTTTTTTGGCACCAAAAGTGGGGAGTAAAGCGATGGACAACAAGTATGGTTTAGGTAGTAGCAAGGTAGCAACCGAGCATCACGAAACGCACCACAAAACGGCGCCTATTCATCCTGTTAGATGTAAATTTTGCAATGGTGGCAATCTCACTATAAGCCCTACCATGCACGACCACCGCTGTAATGATTGCGGCGAATGGCAAAACGATGTGCCGCAAGGTTACTCAACAGGCCGCGCGGCTGATTATTAATACGCTTAAGTTTTAATTAGGCTCATATTATGTCTTAAGTTATTGTGGCTTAAGCGCCTCAATAAACTCTTCATCTAACGCATCATCAATCGCTTTCAGCGCCAAATGCGTCTTTTCAACCTCAGCTAAATTGCCCACTTTATTGGCCAACAAGCCTAGCGCCATTAAGGTGGCAGGGTGGTTGGGGTGCTGCTTTAATACTTGCTGATAATATTGATTAGCCAGTTTTGCATTGCCTAAATTTTGCTCTGCTGTAGCCATGTAATACAAGGCTTCTGTGCTGGTTGGCTCTTGTTTTAGCCAAGCTTGTGCAACGATTTTTAATTCCGCCCAATGCCCATTTTGATACGGCAATACCACACGCATAAAAAATGGCCTTGCTTCATCTGGCGCATCCCAAAATGGGCTTTTAGATGCTTGATAAAGCGGAATTTCTGGTTTGGTTAATAATTCTTTTACCCATTTAATCGGCATATTATAAAAATAAGCTTTTTGGCCAGGGCTTTTTAGCGTGCTAATCGCAATTAGCTTGCCATCGTAATCAAACACAGGGCTGCCGCTAGCGCCAATCGCAAACGCAGCAGAAGCGCGCATCACATTAGCGCCATCAAATGGATACAGCGCTTTAATTTTGCCAAGCGTGACATACGGCGCAGGCGAATCGCCCGGCATCGAAATAGAAACAATCGGCTGCTCATAATGCAAATTTTCAGAGTCGCCCATCTGCACCGGCTTTAAATCGGCCCATTCAAAACGCATAATGCAAATATCGTGTTCCCAATCGGCAATCATGGCAACAGGCGCAAACGCCACGCCCCATTTGCTAATGCTCATGCCGTTAGAGCCCTGTAACACATGGCAATTGGTGACAACATGATCTTTGCTAATAGCCACGCCTGTGCCATAACCATGACCGCCGCTTTTAAGCGTGCTGCTGACTTTTACTAACGATTCCTTTAGCTGGTATAAAAAATCTTCACTTGGGGCCGCCGCGTTATCCGTGTTTGGGAACACGCCAGTATCCTGCGCGTTAGCGCTAAGGCTGGCTAAAAGCAAACTAATCAATAATAATTTTGGCATGGTTTTATTTGGCATCATTCTATTGTGTTGGGCTTGCGTTCGCCGGGTTAAGCGCTTCGTTAAATTCGGTCAGCACATCATTATCCACCGCTTTCATCGCCAATTTCAAACGGTCTAGCTCGGCTAAATTATCTTCACGTTTTGCAATTAAGCCCAGTGCAAACAAAGTGGCTGGGTGCTGTGGATGCAAAGCCAGTGCTTGTGAAAAGGCTTGCTTAGCCGCTGCTGCTTTGCCTAATTTATCCTGCGCAACGCCGTAGTAATATTGTGCCTCTGCGCTAGTGGGTTCAGCTTTCACCCAAGCTTGCGCAACTGTAAGCACTTCTTCCCATTTTTCATATTGATAAGGCAACACAACGCGCATAAAGTACGGCCGATTTTCTTCTAAGGCATCCCAAAAAGGCGAATCTAGCGATTGCATGGATGTAGTTTCGGTGGATTCAGGCGCGGCGATTAAGGCCTTAACCCATTTAACTGGCACATTATAAAAATAAGCCCCACGGCCAGGGCTTTTAAAGGTGCTAATGGCAACCAATTTGCCTTGGCTATCAAAAACAGGGCTGCCACTGGCGCCCATCACAAATGATGCATCAGTGCGCACAATTTGGCTATCGTCTAAGGGGTAAAGTGCTTTAATTTTGCCGATGGTGGTTTGTGGTTTTGGCGGGCCGCCGGGAAAGCCAATTGAAAAAATGGCTTGCTCATATTTTAAGTTTTCAGAATCGCCCAATTCCACAGGCGCTAACTCTAAAAATTGAAAACGCATAATACATAAATCGTGTTTCCAATCGGCTTTAATGGCAACTGGTGCAAAGCTATCGCCAAACTTTGTTATTTTTACGCCAGATGCATTGGCTAAAACGTGGCAATTGGTAGCCACTAAATCTTTACCCACCACCACGCCCGTGCCAACACCATGGCCGCCCGATTTGGTAATCACATGCACTTTTGCTACCGATGCTTTTAAGCGATACGCTAACTCTGGATTGGGTTCTGCCCATGCAGATTGGGTGAAAAATAAGCCTAAAAAGGCGCCCAAAGCAGGGCCTAAAACGGAGTTAGCTGCGCGCATAGAGTGACCTTGTTTTATACGGTTGGTAAGATGCCGAATTAATTGTTGGTTTAATTTTGCATTATTAACAGACACTGCCTTAAATAAATAATTCTTTAAGCTTTAAACTTAATTACACTTTTAAGCCAAATTATGCGTGAAAAGGACTATAAAGCCCTGTAAAATATTGCTTTTAGAAAATTAAAGCTTTGGAATAAAATAATGCAAATTCAAACGCATATTGTTGATTTAAACACCGCAACTGGCGTCATGCGCACTTATGTGCACAGGCCTATTCATTCTAAGCCAGTAGCTGCTATTTTGTTTTATTCTGAAATATATCAGCAAACTGGCCCAATTGAGCGCGCCGCGCGCTTTATGGCAGGCCAAGGTTATGCCGTATTAGTGCCAGAAGTATTTCATGAGCTTAATCCAATTGGTACGGTTTTGGGTTATGACGATGCAGGCCGCGATAAAGGCAATGCCAATAAAGCCGCCAAAGATGTGCAAGGCTATGACACCGATAACCGCGCCATGATTGATTATTTAAGCACGCAAGATTGGTATAACGGTAATTTGGGCGCCATGGGTTTCTGTATCGGCGGCCATTTAGCCTTCCGCGCGGCGCTGCAACCAGAAGTAAAAGCTACCGCCTGTTTTTATGCCACCGATTTACACACCAATGTTATCCCGAATAAACCGAATCAACACAGCATGGATAAATTAGCCGATATTAAAGGCGAGTTGATGATGATTTGGGGCAAGCAAGATAGCCATATTCCGACCGCTGGCCGTGTACTGGTGAATCAAAAATTATCAGAAGCGAATTTAACCTTCTCTTGGCATGAATTTAATGGCCAACACGCGTTTATGCGCGATGAAGGTGAGCGTTATGACCCGCAATTGGCCATGACGGGTTATCAATTAGCCATACAATTATTCGGCAATACGCTATAGCTGTTTGGCAATGTTTTATTAAGTTTAGCGCAACGAGGCGCTAAAACTTTTTGTAGTTTAGTTTTTCACAGAAGTAATTGATAGCAATGTTGTAAGCTGCGGCAATGAAGCTGTAGTGAGTTGAACCTAAAGTACTGGAAGCTGTAGCCATAAGTTGCACGTTTCTTTTAGTTTAAATTACCCATTTAATTAATTTTTGAGAACAATATGACCACCACAAAAAACGCTGATATTGGCCTAGTTGGCCTAGCTGTCATGGGCCAAAATTTAGCCCTAAATATTGCCGATCACGGCTACACCATCGCTGTTTACAACCGCGACCCTAAAAAAATGCTTAACTTTGTTGAAGAATGCAAAAAAAATGAGCCATCACATGAAAATGTAGTGGGCCATGCCGATTTAGCTTCTTTCGTGTTAAGCATCAAACGCCCACGCAAAATCATTTTGTTGGTTAAAGCGGGAAGTGCCACCGACGTAACGATTAACGCATTATTACCATTTTTAGAGCAAGGCGACATCATTATTGATGGCGGCAACTCATTATGGACAGACACCATCCGTCGCGAAAAAGAATTAGTGGCTAAAGGCATCGAATTTATCGGTTCTGGCGTTTCAGGCGGTGAAACAGGCGCACGTTTCGGCCCATCATTAATGCCATCTGGCACACGTAGAGCATGGGCTAGTTTAGAGCCAATTTGGCGCGATATCGCGGCTAAAGTAGACGCCGTAACAGGCGAGCCATTAGAAGGCGGCGCACCGGGCAAACCAGTGCAAGGCGGTTTCTCATGTGCTGAATACATTGGCCCAGACGGCGCAGGTCACTACGTAAAAATGGTGCACAACGGTATTGAATATATCGATATGCAATTGATTTGCGAAGCGTACTGGTTAATGAAAAACTTGTTAGGCATGCCAGCAGACGAAATCGGCAAAATATTTTCTGAGTGGAACAAAGGCGAATTATCAAGTTTCTTAATTGAAATTACTGCTGATATCTTGCAACAAAAAGACCCCATGGGTAAAGGTTTCTTAGTAGACCAAATCTTGGATACAGCTGGTCAAAAAGGTACTGGCCAATGGACAGCAGCCAACGCGCTTGAATTAGGCGCACCAGCTAACGCGATTGCCGCAGCGGTTTATGCGCGTGCATTATCCAGCTTAAAAGAAGAGCGCGTTGACGCTAGCAAAATCTTAAAAGGCCCAGTGTTAGTAAAAGAAACAGACAAAGCAGCGATTATTGAAGCGATTAAAAATGCACTATATTGCTCAAAAATCTGTGCTTACGCGCAAGGCTTCCAATTAATGGACAAAGCGCAAGTGGCTTACAACTGGAAGCTAAACTTTGGCGAGATTGCTCAAATTTGGCGTGGTGGTTGCATTATTCGCGCGCGTTTCTTGCAAAAAATCACCGATGCTTACGCATTGAACTCACGTTTGAAAAACTTGATGTTAGATCCATACTTCACTAACTCAATGAATGATGGTCAAGCCGGTTGGCGTAAAGTGATTGCCTTGGCAGTTACCAACGGTATTCCAGCACAAGGTTTCAGCGCGGCGTTAGCGTATTACGATGGTTACCGCAGTGCTGATTTACCGGCTAACTTATTGCAAGGTCAACGTGATTATTTTGGTGCGCACACCTATGAGCGTAAAGATCAGCCGCGTGGTCAGTTCTACCATTTAGATTGGCCAGAAGCAGGTCGCCCACAGCTTTCTATTGAGTAAGTTGTGCTTTAATTGTAAGTAAATTGTAGTTGGTAAATAAAGGATAACTGGCAACTGAAAAGTTGTCAGTTAAGTACTAAAAATATGAAGTAAAAAAATAGGTGGGTTGCTATAAAGCGACCCACTATTTTAATTTGATATTGAATTTGCAGCTTAAAACGTTAAGATTTGAAATCTTAAACGCAATCACTGTAAGCTTCTAAAAGTCGTTTTAAGTTTTTAGG
>JAYWCF010000034.1:0-2531 GCA_043780715.1 Methylotenera sp.
GCCTGCCAAATTGCCACTATCCACCGATGAAACATACTGCGGATTTAACACCTGCAAGCTGCGCGTATCGTACCAATTGTAAAAATGGCCGTGATAACGGCTTAATTTTTCCATGCTGGTTAAGGTGTGTTGTGTTAGTTCTAACAACCTGCCAACGGTAATATAGCCAAAATCATAAGCGGCTAAATTGGCCAGCAAGCCCATGCCCATATTGGTGGGCGATGTGCGCGATGCAATCATGGTTGTTGGATATTGCTGCACATTATCGGGCGCTAACCAATTGTCCTCAGCATTAACAAATTGATCAAAGTAACGCCACGTACGTCTGGCGCTGATTTGCAAAAAGGTAATCTGCTCTTGCGTTAACGGCGTGGCTTTTGAGGTAATTGGCTTGCTAATCCACCATGCGACCATTGGTGAAACTAGCCACAGCAACAAAATAGGCGCGCAAAATTGCCAAGCCACTAATGGGTAATCTTGCAAAGTTTGTGTATAAAATAAATAAGCAGCAAGCACTAATGCAATCGCTGGCGCCAGCCACATTTCTTTGTAAAAATCTAAAGCACTGTTACTAGCGTTGCGCTTTGTGTAAACCGGCAAATGCCAAAGCAGCAAGCCGCGTTTGGTTAGCAACATGCGCCCTGCTGAGCGCACAATCGCATCCACATTTATGGACGCTTCATAAGGTAAAAATACTAAGCTTAATGTTGCCAGCATTAAGCTATGCGTTGCCGCTTGATTAGATAACTTTATATGCGCCAACCAAGCACGCTCTTTTGGCTTGTTAATTAAGGCTATGCAATTGCTTAATAATGGCGGCAGATAAATGACTGCCAACACCAGCGCTTGAATAGTTAGCATGACTAAAAATGAGGAATCGATTAGCCAGCTAGCGAGCAGCAAAGCAAAAAGTGTTAATGCGGTTAGGCTACGCCTTAAATTATCAACAATTTTCCATACCGATAATGCACTTAAAGGGTTGCGTTGACGATTAGCTTTTAGGCCATCGGCGGCTGGTACGCGTGGCAATAACCAGCCTGCTAATTGCCAATCGCCACGCACCCAGCGGTGGCGGCGGCTTATATCCATGGCGTAGCTGGCAGGATGCTCTTCAATTAAATCCACATCGCTGACTAGCGCGCTTCTGGCATAGCCGCTTTCTAATAAATCATGGCTTAAAATTAAATTATTGGGAAAGCGTCCATCAACCGCCAGCCTAAACGCATCCACATCATAAATACCTTTGCCAACAAATGATCCTTCAGCAAAAATATCTTGGTACACATCTGAAACTTCGCGCGTGTAAGGATCCATGCCCGATTCGCCCGCATATAGCTTGGTGAACCATGTTTGATTGGCGCTGATTAAGCCAATGGATGCGCGCGGTTGCAAAATAGCATAGCCGTGAGTAATGCGGCCGACTTTGTCATCAAACACAGGCCTATTAAGCGGATGCGCCATATTGCCGATTAATTTACGCGCAGAATCGCGTGGCAATTGGGTGTCGGTATCTAGCGTAATCACATATTTAATGGTGCTTAAAACACTGGTATCACCCACAATATCGGTAAAAGCGCATTCAATACTGCCCAGCATATCGCCATCGCGCAGTAAGGTATTAAATTGTTCTAACTTGCCGCGCTTGCGCTCATAACCCATCCAAACCTTGTCAATGGCATTCCATTCACGTTGGCGATGAAACAGATAAAACACACTTGGTCTATCCTCAAAATACCGCGCATTCAGTGTTTCTATTCCGGCACGAATATGGCTGATTAAAGCGGCATCTTCTGGCATTATCTTATCGGCGGCATCTCTAAAATCGGTGAGTAAAGCAAATAGTAAATTGCTATCTCGATTGCCTAAATAGCGAATTTCCAACGCTTCAAGTAAACCATCAATTTCGGCTACGCTGCCAATTAAAGTAGGAATCACCACCATGCTGCGGTGCTGTTCTGGCACGCCTTTAGAGAAATCTAACCTTGGTAAAGCATGTGGGCGCATGGTTTGTGTGACGATTAAATTAACTAGCGAAACGGCTAATGCTGAGGTGCCAACAAAACCTATGGCGGCCAGCAGCCAAACTTGCCACTGGCTTAATGACATGTTCAAACCAGCAAAAATGAGGATTGCGGTTAATAAAGATGTGAGTAATAAAATGCTGCCTACATAGAAAAATAACTTAAATGGCTGGCAGGACTTTTTAAATGCCGCCATTAATGGTTTGCGGCAATTAAGTGTTTTTTTAAGTAAACATAAACCATCGTCAATTAAGTAATAGCCAATATGCGCGCTGCGGTGTTGGCTGCCCAATAATTTGTGCGCGGTATCGGCTAATTTAATAGCCGCGTTGGCAGTAGCAATTTCGTATTGAGAACATTGATTACTGTTGGCTGCCGATTTATTTTTCGGCATCAGTTTAGCCACATCTTCAATCGCATGACGATAACGATCGCGTGTGGAAAAATCTTGATTGGCGTATTGATTAACAGGGTCTTTTAGCAATAACTGCTCTACCGCGCTAAGTGACT
>JAYWCF010000035.1:0-2527 GCA_043780715.1 Methylotenera sp.
AATTATGCAAGCACTTATAGCAAAATATAATGATGAAAAAGCAAATATAAATCTTGCATTTTGTTTGGTTTTATTTTTACGCGTTTTCCATCCACAAAAACTGTGGATAACTTTGTGGATTGCTGTGTCTTAAAAGTGTAACCTACCAATTTATAAGGCTTTTTTTTAAAAGTTCATTTTTTAATCTATTTTAATACCTATTAAAATCAATGACTTACGGTATGCCATTGGTTTGATACAGTTTTTTTACATTTGTTAATGTAGCACATTAAGTGGTGTGCATAAGCTGGCTAATTTTGGCAAAATTTCTACAGAATTTTTACCTGTAATTTCAATGATTTGCGACACATCAATGCCTCTTATATCGGCAAAAATTTGAGCTATCTTTAATAATTCAGCTGGGCTATTCCTACCTTTTGTGCCAATCCATTCTGGCGCAATATCGGGCGCATCGGTTTCTAAAACAATTGCTTCTAGGGGTAGGCTTTTGGCTAATTCGCGAATTTTTAAGGCGCGCGTGTAAGTCATGGCGCCGCCAAAGCCTAATTTAAAATTCAGCTCAATCAATTTTTCAGCTTGTTGCGGGCTGCCGTTAAAAGCGTGAGCGATTCCACCTACCACTTTATGCTTACGCAACTGTTTTAACACATCATCAATGGCGCGGCGCACATGTAAAACAACGGGTAGCTCAAATGCTTGCGCTATTTTAAGTTGCTCAATAAAGAAATATTCCTGCGTTTCGCGATTTTGCTGCGTGACAAAAAAATCTAACCCAATTTCGCCAATCGCCACTATTTTAGGATTGTGATGCGCCAATTGCTCTGCAACCAATTGTTTTAATAGCGTTAAATCACTAGGGTGCGCTTTATCCACATACATAGGGTGAATACCAAGTGCCATAAAGCAATGCGAATATTGGTGCGCTAAATCAATCACAGTTTGAAAATTTTCGCGCGCCACCGCTGGCACTACTATTTTGCTAACGCCTGCGCGTTTGGCTTCTAGCGCAACAGCATTGCGGTCTACATTAAATTCGGCTGCGTCTAGGTGGCAATGTGTGTCTATCAACATGTGGGCATCTCTATCAATCTAATTTTCGTCGTTACACTGCGCTGCTCATAAAAAATAACTCCTTACATATTAACTATATGCGGCGTCATTATTTTTTAATCGCGCCTTGTTTAACTTAGAAACTTAAATTGATAGAGGCGCCCATACCATATATTACACACTGTTTTTTAAATTTAGTTATACATATTTAGGTTTAGCGCGCAGCCGAATATCGCCGCCAATTTGGCGCAGCTCGAGCAAATCTAAAGCAATGGCTTGGCGCATCTCGGTCAAAGCTGGCATATCAAACAAACCTTTGGCTTGGCTGCCCATCAGTTTTGGCGCGTAATACAGTAGCAGCTCATCTATCAGATTAAGCGATAGCAGGGCGCCATTTAAGCCTTCACCACCCTCGATTAACACTTCATTGATTTGCATGTGCGCAAGATGGCTTAATAGTGATTTTAGGCACACTTTATGATTGGCGTTAGGGATACAAATAAGCTCAGAGCCATTTGCAACTAGCGCGTCTGATTTATTTTCGGAATCTTGCGCAAAAGCAATTAATGTATTGCCACCTTGCAGAATCTTGGCTTGTGGCGAAATACGCAAATGGCTATCCACAATTACCCGTAGCGGCTGGCGGTCAACATTTAAGTCACGCACCGTCATGCTTGGGTCATCGCTTAAAACGGTGCCAATGCCGGTTAAAATGGCACACGATTGCGCGCGCCATTTTTGCACATCTAAACGGGCATGTTCACTGGTAATCCATTGACTTTGGTGGTTATTAAGCGCAGTTTTGCCATCTAAACTACTGGCGATTTTGCAACGCACATAAGGGGTTTGGCGTGTCATGCGGGAGATAAAACCGGGGTTAAGCGCTTGTGCTTGCAATTGCATTAAGCCACTGGCCACTTCTATCTGATTCGCCTGTAAATAGGCCAATCCGTTGCCAGCCACTAAGGGGTTAGGGTCTTGCATGGCGGCAATCACTTTGCTAACACCCGCTTTAACCAGCGCATCTGAACATGGCGGCGTACGGCCTATGTGGCTGCAAGGCTCTAGTGTTACATAAGCCGTTGCGCCGCTTGCCTGTGCGCCTGTTTGGCGCAACGCAAACACTTCTGCATGCGGCTCGCCAGCTTTTAAATGCGCGCCTTCGCCTACAATTTTTCCATTTTTAACAATCACGCAACCCACACGCGGGTTGGGCATGGTGCTATACAAGCCCTGCTCTGCAAGTTGCAGCGCACGTGTCATATAAACATGGTCGCTGCTGGTAAACATATTAGCAAAAACCTTGATTCATTTAATGTGACGAAATTCTGCTTTGCGTTAATTGATTATTAGCATCAAAAAATATCAACAAACCATGATACACATGCATACATTTGCCTAAATCGTATTCAATCGCGTTTGATTTTGCGTTTACTTCTTCAATACTTGGGCGGCCAAGCAATGCCATAACGGCCTC
>JAYWCF010000036.1:0-2523 GCA_043780715.1 Methylotenera sp.
CATATGCATCTGCAACATTTTGATCAAGCCGTTGAAAAAGTAGCTACTTTTAAAAATGCACACGATGATTCTCATGTTATCGGTGTTGAACAAGCGGTAGTGAAAGACATCCAATTGACTCTGTTGCCCGTATTAGCTGTTTTGTTTTTTTTACTGCTTTTACCTGTAATAAGAATACATTTAAAACCAGCCACACCTTGTTCTACTCAACTTCCTTTTTATCTCAGGCCTGATTCCAGACCACGTGCACCACCTCTTTTCTGATTCAATTTGATTTATTAATACTTGCGCCAGCGCGCGGGTGTTATCGATTGTTTTCAGGAGAAATTCATGAGTATTTATAGCCAATGTTGGCTGTTGATGATAATTTTTATATCAACAATGACGACGGTATTGGCAGATTCGACTGCGCCACAAGCTAACCACAACGATGTGGTAGTGGTAAACCCTAATCTGCAATTTAAAGAAGTTTTGGAAAAAACCTTTGCGCGCAATCCGCATCAGGCAAAGTTGCTATCGCAGCAATCTGTATTAGACGCGCGTAATAAAGTTGCTAGCGCAATCTTGCCCTATACGCCATCAATTACTGTCAGTCATCAAAACGATACCGTGGGCAGTGGGCGGGGTGAGCGTGAGTGGCAGGCAGAGCTTGAATTGCCTGTTTGGCGGCCAAATCAACGTCAAAACCGCTTAAAAGTGGCTGATGCTTATCAATCTAATCTGATTAGCAGCCAAGAGAGTTTAAAGTTACAAGTAGCGGGTGCGCTGCGCGATGCGCTATGGGATATTGCTTTTAATGAAAATAATGTGGCGCTGGCAAGCAACAAGCTAGCGGTGAGTCAGCGTTTACAGATTGATGTTGAAAAGCGTTTTAAAGCGGGCGAGTTAGCCAAAACGGATGCTATTTTTGCGCAACAAGAAACCCTGCTCGCTGAAAAAGAAGAGTTGCGCGCAACCGCCGAATTAATGCATGCGCGCCATCGTTATTATGTGTTGACCGGTTTGCACGAGATCCCTGCCAATATACAAGAAAAACAATCTAACCTAGAAGATTATAACCAATCGCCCATTTGGCTAGAGGCGCAATCAAAATTAGGGTTGGCTGAGTCAGAACGCCAACTGGCTACTATTGAAAGTCGCGATAATTATCAAGTGCTAATCAGCGCAAGAAGCATTAAAGGTGGGTTTGATACCATGTTTAATGAAAGCGTTGGTTTAAAAATTCGCATACCGTTTGGCGGAGATGCCCGCGCCGCTACAATTAAATCCGCATCCGAGCTTAATTTAGGTAATGCACTAAGCGACTATGAAACATTAAGGCTGGCTTTAGAAACGGCTATGCATGAAGCTGAACATAATTTATCGGTAAGCCAAGCCGAATTGGGCATTGCCAATAAGCAATTTGACATGTCGAAAGAAAGTGTGCGACTGGCAAATAAAGCCTTTAAATTAGGTGAAACCGATTTAGTAAGCCTGCTACGGGTGCAAGCGCAAGCCAATGAAATAGAGCGCGCTTTCACTTCACGTCAAATTCAATTGCAGTGGGATATTGCCCGCTATAACCAAGCTGTAGGAGTATTACCATGAGTAAATATGGATGGATTTTAATTGCCACCTTAAGCGTGACCTTTGTAAGCAAAGCTCACGCCGCTGATATCGCCATGAGTGCAGTACAGCAACAAAGTTTGGGTGTTGCGGTAACAACAATTGGCAAGAACACCAACTTAACTAGCCGCCGCTTTCCTGCCGAAATTTCAATTCCAATAGGACAAGAACGCGTAGTTAGTGCAGCGCAATCTGGCTTAATAGATCAGCTTTATATAGCGGCAGGTCAACAAGTTAAAAAGGGCCAAGCCATGGCGCACATGATTAGCCCTGATTTGGTTGGCTTGCAACGGGATTATCTGCAAGCCTTGATTCAAAAAAAATTGGCTGGAAAAAGCCAAGCGCGCGATGCCGAATTATTTAAAGACGGCATTATTGCAGAGCGGCGTCATATAGAAACCAGCAGTGCGTATGAAGAAACGACGGCGATATTAGCCCAGCGCAGACAAGCGTTAAAATTGGTGGGCATGAGCGATGCCGCGATTAACACATTAACGCCATCATCTGGCATGAGCAGCGGCATGGCACTGACTGCACCAATGGATGGGCTGGTGTTAGAGCAAATGGTGACAACAGGGCAACGTGTGGATATGGGCATGCCGCTTTACCGCATTGCCAATCTGCACACGCTTTGGCTAGAAATACACGCCCCGCTTGAAGGCTTGCCGTTTGTAAAAATAGGTATGCCTGTGCAAATACCAACATTACTGGCCAGTGGCAAATTAATTGCGGTTATTCGCAGTGTGAATAAAGCCGATCAAACCTTGCATTTGCGTGCTGAAATCACCCAAGGTGCAGAAAAGCTATCGCCAGGTCAAATGGTGGAGGCCGATATTAATTTGGGTGGTCAATCGAGCTATTTTAGTGTGCCCAAGGCCGCACTTTCCAGACAAGGCAAAGAGGCGTGGGTATTTGTGC
>JAYWCF010000037.1:0-2520 GCA_043780715.1 Methylotenera sp.
TGCGCGAACCTTTAACTAATATATTTTGCTGTAAATCGTAGGCCATATCGCCACGTTTGCATTCTGTTTCAATGGTCGCGGCATGTTGCATCCATTTGGTTTGATCAAACTTTTCGGCACCAAATACAACCTTGTCTTTAAACGCCCACCAAGTAAAAAAAACAATGGTTAACAACACGGTAAATACTGCCAAAGCAATAGAAGAAATATTGATAAATTTCATGTATTTTTAAAACCTATTCTAATTAAAAAATTTACAAATAAAAAATTACAAGTCTTTGATTACGTTATTAAAATCATCAACATCAGAAAAACTGCGATACACCGAAGCAAAACGAATATAAGCCACTTTATCCATTAATTTAAGCTCACTCATTACGCTTTCGCCTAAATCGCGCGCAGGCACTTCGCGTTCACCTAAACTAAGCATTTTTTGCACAATGTGATCCAGCGCGCGGTCTACGTATTCGGTGGGCACTGGGCGTTTATGCAAAGCGCGGGCAAATGATAAACGCAATTTCTCGCGATTAAATTCTTCACGCGTGCCGTTTTGTTTCACCACTTGCGGCATATGCAATTCAGCCGTTTCATAAGTGGTAAAACGCTTGTCGCAAGCCACACATTTGCGTCTGCGGCGAATAGAGTTGCCCTCATCATTGACTCTAGAATCAATGACTTGGGTATCGGCATCGCCGCAAAAAGGACATTTCATAATATAGTCGATAGTCGGTAGTAGATAGTCGTTAGTTCATCGCCAGCAATGCGCTTAGCTTTTAACTGACGACCAACGACTAATAACTGACAGCTATTTTCCATACACAGGAAAACGCGCTGTTAACGCATGCACTTTTTCTTTAGTCGCTGCAATCACTGCTTCATCCGTTGGATTATCCAACACATCGGCAATTAGATTCGCCACAATTCTGGCTTCCTCTTCTTTAAAGCCGCGCGTAGTAATGGCTGGCGCGCCTATACGAATACCAGAAGTCACAAATGGGCTTTCTGGGTCATTTGGAATCGAGTTTTTATTCACGGTAATATGGGCCAAACCAAGTGCGGCATCGGCTGCTTTTCCGGTTAGGCCTTTAGGACGCAAATCAACCATAAACATATGCGATTCGGTGCGGCCAGAAACCACACGCAAGCCACGTGCAATCAACGTTTCTGCCATGGCTTGTGCATTTTTAACCACTTGTGCTTGATAGGTTTTAAATTCGGGTTGTGACGCTTCTAAGAATGCAGTTGCTTTACCAGCAATCACATGCATTAACGGGCCGCCTTGCAAGCTAGGAAACACGCTAGAGTTAAGTGATTTTTCAAACTCGGCTTTAGCCAAAATAATTCCGCCGCGTGGGCCGCGCAATGTTTTGTGTGTGGTTGATGTGACAAAATCCGCATGTGGCACTGGGTTTGGGTAAACGCCGCCTGCAATCAAGCCAGAATAATGCGCCATATCGACCATAAAATAAGCGCCTACTTTTTTGGCGATTTCGGCCATGCGCGCCCAATCGAAACGTAAGGCATATGCTGAAGCCCCGCCGATGAGTAATTTTGGTTTTGCTTCGATGGCAATGCGTTCCATTTCATCGTAATCAATTTCTTCTTTATCGTTTAAGCCGTAGGCCACGATATTAAATAATTTACCCGATAAATTGGCAGGTGAACCATGCGTTAAATGGCCGCCGTGGCCCAAGTTCATACCCATCACGGTATCGCCCGGCTTCAGAATAGAAAAGTAAACTGCTTGATTGGCTTGTGAGCCCGAATGTGGCTGCACGTTAGCGTATTCGGCGCCATATAAGGCTTTTAAGCGGTCAATTGCTAATTGCTCAACTTGGTCTACATATTCACAACCGCCGTAAAAACGTTTGCCAGGATAGCCTTCTGCATATTTATTGGTTAATTGCGAACCTTGCGATTCCATTACCGCAGGGCTGGTATAGTTTTCAGAGGCAATTAATTCGATATGTTGATGTTGACGCACAACTTCTGCATCAATCATGGTGGCAAGTGCTGGGTCGGCAATTGCAAGCTTATTGGAATGGCTAAACATGACAGTTAAGGCTTTCAATTAAATAAATAGTATTAAATAAGTGGTCTGAATTGGTACATCGTGCAAAATAATGCGTTATTTTATCATGGCATTGATACATCTTAAACTTTGCATAACCATCTTCGCAAAGTCATTGTTATGTCAGATTAACTAAATTGGTTGTCAGCATTGGTTTTATACAGCCATTATTGCTGAAATAACACCGTTTAATTTGCCTAAAAAATTATAAGCAGCTGATTTTAATCAATAAAATAATAGGCATGGCTATTGCTGATACTAGATTGAACTCTATCTCCAGAGTCGCTCCCCTTAAGCCCGGCCCTTTATTAATTAAGGTGCTGGGCTTTTTTTAAGCTTGCATCAAACATGAATTGCCTATTGGTCTAAAAAGGCGCGTTATAATTCAATTTTATTGATTGAAAGTTAGTAATGAAATGGACAGATAGCATTAGAATCGCTGAAGATTT
>JAYWCF010000038.1:0-2520 GCA_043780715.1 Methylotenera sp.
ACAGATATCTGCACCAGCTTTGTAGAATGGCTCAGCTTCGTAGAAACCAGCATCCATTGTTTTTAAGTCAACTAAGATTTTGTTGTTTGGGAATTTAGCGCGTAAAACTTCAAGTAATTTAACACCGTTGTGCTTAATGCATGGTGTACCGATTTCTAAAATGTCTACGTGTGGTGCCACTAAAGCTGCTAATGCAACTGTTGCGTCAAAATCTAATGAATCTAATGCCATTTGGGTTAAAGCCATGGTGTACTCTCCGATTAAAAATTATTATTAGTAACTTAAATTACTTAAAGTGATTGATTAACAAAAACCAATAATGCTAAGAAATTGTTACAAAAATTTACTACTTTATTACAACTAAATTGTATTGCGACTAAAAATTTCGCATCTATTAAGATGTCCGCAAGGCAATTACAGCCTAGCGTTTAGTGCATTTTAAGCTGGACGCATTATAGTATGCGTCCAGCCTATTGTTGTCAATCTTAAACCACATTTATTACAATAAAGTTACAGTTGCAAGACATATTCTATAAGATTTAATCTCAACAGAATGACAACCAGCAACGAAGTAACTATTAAAAAGCAACTATTATAGTTTTGCTGCTAAAGCTACTTCTAGTTTGTTTTGATCTGCAACAAAGCCGCGAATGCCTTCTGATAATTTTTCAATTGCCATTGCATCTTGGTTTAACTCAAAACGGAATTCAGCTTCAGTCATTTTTGCAGGTGCTGTTTTAGTCGCGCCATTATCTTTCATTACTTGCACTAATGTACCTTCTGTTGCGGCCAAATCTTGTAATAAGTTTGGTGAAACAGTTAAGCGATCACAACCAGCCAACGCAATTAACTCACCCGTGTTACGGAATGAAGCGCCCATTACCACTGTTTTGTAACCATGCTCTTTGTAATATTGGTAAATTGCGCGCACTGAAACCACGCCTGGATCTGTTTCTTGTGTGTATTCTGTTGTTGGGTTTTTAGCTTTGTACCAATCTAAAATACGGCCAACGAATGGTGAAATCAAGAATACGCCCGCTTCAGCACAAGCACGTGCTTGGCCAAAACCGAATAATAAAGTTAGGTTACATTGGATGCCTTCTTTTTCAAGAATTTCGCCAGCTTTAATGCCTTCCCATGTTGACGCTAATTTAATTAACACGCGGTCTTTGCTAATGCCAGAATCAGCGTAAAGTTGAATCAATTTACGGCCTTTGGCCACCATTGCATTTAAATCAAATGACAAACGCGCATCTACTTCAGTTGAAATACGGCCTGGCACTTCTTTAGTGATTTCAGCACCAATTAATACGGCTAATTTATCAGCAGCATTATCAATTTGTTGCTCTTTAGTACCGCCTTGTGCTTTTGCATAAGCAATCGCCGTTTCAATTAATGGCGCGTATTGTGGCAATTGGCTTGCTTTTAATACTAATGAAGGGTTTGTTGTTGCATCCACTGGCTTAACACTTTTAATCGCTTCAACGTCACCTGTATCGGCTACGATTGTGGTCATGCTTTTTAATTGGTCTAGTAAATTTGCCATTGCTTCCTCCTAGTTTAATTACATATTGGTAATAAAATTAATTTATACCGCTTATTTAAAAATTCAACTCATCATTATAACGCAAAACAAATTCAGAATGACTGAACGGCCTGCTAAATTTTAACAATTGCCAATTGTTAAATAACATTAAATAGCTTTTTTTTGATTTACCTTATGGCTACAATTTGCTAGTAAAAAGGGCAAAAAATGACTTACTCTGATGAAGATATAGCCAACAATACGATGAATTTATTATCGTCGACAAGCACATGGATATTGGTTCGCCATCAATGGTTGATGACAAAAATGCGCAGCATTTTAACTGGCGAAGCGTGCCCATCTTTAGTGCATTTATACCAATTTGATGCTATTACAGCCGATCATTTAAAACTGCCAGACAATCTTGGCCATAGCTTTAATAAAGTCAAAAATCGCCTAGAAGTTGTTTGGGAGCAAACTGTTAAATCGCACCACCCCTCTTCTGGCCTATCTGTGTTTGATCAGCTGAATTTGTTTCAAGTGCAAGCGCATCAGTTTATGCACGAATCAAAAGAATTAAACCAACAACTGTGGCGCGATTTCACCATGCGTGATCCGCTAACTGGTACGCTTACAAGGCTTACTTTAAAATCTACCTTGCTGCAAGAATTGAATCGCAGCAAACGGCACCTGCACGATTGTTCTATCGCATTAATTGATCAAAATAAATTCAAATATATTAATGATGAATGGGGTCATCACACCGGCGATAAAGTATTAATTACAACAGCACAACTGATTCAAAAAAATCTACGTACGGAGGACAAATTATTTCGTTACGGTGGAGATGAATGGTTAATTTTAATGCCGAATACCAGTCGAAAAAAAGCCTATCTTATTTTAAAAAGAATTCAAAAAATTACAGCTGCGTATAGTCATGAGGCTAATGATAATATTAAATTTAATAGCTCATTTAATTTTGGTATCGCTGAATG
>JAYWCF010000039.1:0-2518 GCA_043780715.1 Methylotenera sp.
AAAGATGTGTATGCACAATTTTTGCAGGCTGGTGTTTTTAAGGCTGATGAATTACTGATTGAGCTAGAAGGACAGCTCTAGATTGGTTTTTGTGTCTAAAATGACACAAAAATACCCAACTGGCTTAAATAAAAAACCAGCCCTAAAAAAGTCGAAAATAAGACTATAGATTTCAACATGCTAATTTCAACTTTTTGATAGGACCGATTCATTAAAGATGACTATTATTTAGGTTTAAGTCGCATATCATTTTTAACTGATGTAACGCCTTTAACACCTTTTGCCACTGATACAGCTTTTGCGATGTCCTCATTTGAATTAACAAAACCGCTTAATTGCACCACACCTTTAAATGTTTCTACATTAATTTCGGCCGATTTTAGTGTTGGCTCATTAAATACAGCAGCTTTTACTTTGGTGGTAATTACGCTGTCATCAATGTATTCACCTGTACCTTCTTTTTTGGCGGTAGAAGCGCAACCCAGCATGACTGCAAATATAGCTACGAACATAAAACTAACTGCCAATTTAAATTGTTTCATTTTTTAATCTCCATAAAAATAACTATTAATAGTGACATTTTGACTGCCACTAGTGACGATATAATACCGCAACTTTAAACATTTTCTACTATATATTTAAAAGCTTCTGTGCGCTGGCGTACTTAACGATTTATTTTTTAGGGTATGGTAAACTCATATTTTATTGTTGTGTAAGGCAAAGCAATGTTTGTCAAATCTTTAAGTTTATTGGTTGCCATATTGCAAATTATTGCGCTATCGGCCTGCACTTCTATGCCTATATTAACGCCAGATATGGCGATGCAAGCACCCAAAGCCATTAGCCTAGAAAATGCACATGGGCCGATAAGCAACCAACAAAGCAAAAAAATAATCGCCAATATTAAAAAAGATGGCTTAGAAACCAATATTTTTGATAAGCATTTGGCACTAATTTCAAGCATTATTGGTAGCCCATTGATAGTTGGCAATAAAGTGGATTTATTGGTAGATGGCCCAACCACATACGCAGCAATGCTAAGTGCAATTGATAGTGCGAAAGACCACATTAATATGGAAACCTATATTTTTGAAGATGATGAAGTAGGCCAACAATTTGCAGCCATCTTAATAGCCAAGCAGCGTAGCGGCGTACAAGTAAACTTAATTTATGATAGTGCAGGCTCGCACAATACGCCAAAAGTGTTTTTTAACATGCTAAAAGACAATGGCATTAATGTGCTGGAATTTAACCCCATTAACCCTTTAGATCAACGCAAAGATTGGCAATGGAATCAACGTGACCATCGAAAACTGCTTATTGTGGATGGCAAAATTGCATTTTTAGGCGGCATTAACATCAGCAGCGTATACTCTAGCGGATCATTTGGCGGGTCGTCCAAACTTTCATCAAAAAAATCTAAAGATGGTGAAAATAGAACCCCTTGGCGCGATACGCATTTACAGCTTGCTGGGCCAGTAGTGGCTGAATTTCAAAAAATGTTCACTAAAACATGGCAGCAACAAAAAGGTGAGCCACTGGCAGCAAAAGAATATTTTCCAGCGTTAATAAGCCAAGGCAATGCAATAGTGCGCGCCATCGGCAGTAGCCCAGAAGAGCCGTATAGCCAAATCTATGCCACTTTGTTATCGGCCATTAACAGTGCAGAAACGCAGGTATTTTTGACCAACGCTTATTTTGTGCCAGACCCGCAATTACTTGCAGCGCTTAAAGATGCCGTCAAACGTGGCGCAGATGTGCGGCTGCTGTTACCCGATAAAACCGATTCCAGCTTAGTATTTTACGCTTCCCGTTCTTATTACGATGAGCTACTTAGTGCTAATGTAAAAATATACGAGCACCAAGTGGCCCTGCTGCATGCCAAAACGGCGTTAATTGATGGCGTGTGGTCAACCGTTGGCTCTACCAACCTTGATTGGCGCAGCTTTGTGAATAATCAAGAAGTTAATGCGGTAATGTTAGGGCAAGATTTTGCTGCGCAAATGCAAAACCAGTTTGAAAAAGATTTAGCCTCATCTAAGCAAATCACCTTACAAGCATGGCGTAATCGCTCGATTGGTGCGCGAATTAAAGAACAATCTGCCCGACTATGGGCGCGCTTACTTTAACTAAACCTAATTATCAACATTTATGATCGGAATTTTTAGATGCAGTTTTTAAATAAATCTACAATAAAGGCAATCATTTTATGTACAATTTTAATGATGCAAGCTGCTTGCAATTATGCCTTTGCCGCGAAAGATAAACTCCCCGCAGATGGTTTTGTAATTGCATTAATTGGGCAGTACAAAGCTTTAAATAGCGAGCTGCAAAACAATCAATTTAAACGCCCATTAGTGCTTAAATCTAACGAATCGCCCAATGCGCTTAAAGGTGAAATTTATGCCGTGTTAGATTACCCTTTTGCAGAAGTGAACAATGCTATTAATAATCCAGACCATTGGTGTGATGCATTAATATTGCATATAAATGTTAAATATTGCCGCGCCGTAAAGAG
>JAYWCF010000040.1:0-2514 GCA_043780715.1 Methylotenera sp.
GCCGGTGGTAAAACTATTGCGTTTTGCCATGCGCTGGCTAATAAAACGCTCATAGTGGCCTAAATCCAAATCGGTTTCTGCGCCATCATCAGTCACAAAAACTTCACCATGTTGAAAAGGCGACATAGTGCCAGGGTCAACGTTAATATAAGGGTCTAGCTTGAGCATGGTGACTTTAATGCCACGCGATTCGAGGATTGCACCGAGGCTGGCGGCCGCGATACCTTTACCTAAAGAAGAAACTACACCGCCAGTGACGAATACATATTTGGTCATAAAACCCTTGAATATTAGCGTACGAATGAACTCGTACAGACGGGAAGTAATTTTACCGCAAAGCCAGTACAATAACTAGCAAAAGCACCCCTAAAATCACGCTTAATTAGTGCTTTGCTAAGAATAAATTTTAAGGTAAACCATGATAAAAAATAGCAATATTCACTGGCAAGCCATTGAAGCAGACCCACGTTTTCAGGCTTTGCACAAAGATAAAAATCGCTTTTTATGGCGCATGATGTTGTTTGCGTTGATTTATTTTTTCTGCTTGCCGATTGCCGCCGCCTATTTTCAGCCTACTTTAACCATCAAAATTTGGGGCGTTATTAATAGTGGTTTGTTGTTTGCGCTAAGCCAATTTATTGTGGCTTGGTGCATTGCCGCCATTTACGCCAAACGCGCCAACCGCGAATTTGATGCGCGCGCCAAAGCAATAATTGAGGACGCGCATAATATTAAGGGCGCAATATGATTATTATAACTACCAAGCCAATGCTTTCTAAAATTTCGCCCGAAACCACCAAATCTAAAACACCCAAAACCCGTCATTCCAGCGCAGGCTGGAATCCAGTCAGCGTGAATACATCTGTGAATATATTCAAAGTGATAATGTTCATTTTCATAACAAATTTGAACCTTAGTTTTAGTGTCATTGCCACAAAAGTGAACATGTTGCTGGCCTGGATACCAGCCTCCGCTGGTATGACGAAGTTTGCATTTTTAGTGATTAAAAGTAACTTAGCTAGAATCCTGTTTATTTTAACTGCTCTGCAAGCTACCCCAGCATTTGCTGCTGGCGCCGTCGCCAGCGAGTATCGCTGGCTCACTTTTTTAGTATTCAGCACTATCATTGGCGCCACCATGTACATCACCTACTGGGCCAGCAAACGTGTTAAATCTACCGCTGATTTTTACGCCGCAGGCAATAGCATTAGTGGCTTGCAAAATGGCTGGGCGATTGCAGGTGATTACCTTTCTGCCGCTTCATTTTTGGGTATTGCTGGGCTAATTTCACTCTACGGCTACGATGGCTTTATGTATTCGGTGGGCTTTCTAATGGGCTATATCGCTGTGTTATTGGTGATTGCAGAACCCTGCCGCAATATTGGCAAGTATACGCTGGGTGACATTTTGGCGTTTCGAAACGACCCCAAAAAAGCGCGCATTATTGCCGCGCTTTCTACCATTACCGTATCTATTTTCTACCTTACCGCGCAAATGGTCGGCGGCGGCGTACTAGTCAAAACCTTAATTGGTATTGATTATGAAGTATCTGTAATAGTAGTAGGTACTCTGATGCTGGCCTACGTAGTGTTTGGCGGCATGGTGGCCACCACTTATGTACAAATCGTCAAAGCGGTTTTATTGGTGATTGCCTCATTGGTATTAGTTACTTTGGTTTGGCTACCTTATGGTTTCAGTCTGCCCGCCTTTCTACAAGCCGTAGTCGATGACCCAAAAATTCAAGCGCAAGTGGCAAAATTATTGGGTACGGCCGCCAGCAATATGAGCGCGCAAGAGCTTGGTCAGCGATTTTTAGAACCTGGCTTATTTTTAAAAGACCCTATCGACCAAATCAGTCTAGGCATGGCCTTAGTATTTGGCACCGCTGGATTGCCGCATATTTTAATGCGCTTTTTTACCGTGCCAAACGCACAAGAGGCCCGTAAAAGTGTGGTGTGGGCAATGGCGATTATCGGCGGTTTTTATGTACTCACGCTATTTTTAGGGTTTGGCGCTGCTATGCATGTGGGGCCAGAAACCATAGGCGGCATTGATAAAGGCGGCAATATGGCAGCGCCTTTATTGGCGCAATATTTGGGCGGTGGCGAGAATTCTTTATTAGGCAATTTTATGTTGGCCTTTGTGGCGGCAGTGGCATTTGCGACTATTGTTGCGGTGGTGGCAGGTTTAGTGCTGGCATCGGCCAGCGCCATTGCGCACGATTTATATGTGAATGTGATTAAAAATGGCAATGCCAGCCAAGCGCAACAAATAAAAGCCGCGCGTATCGCCAGTATTGGCGTGGGTATTGTGGCGATTATTATCGGCATGCTGGCAAAAGGCCAAAACGTCGCGCACTTAGTCGGCATGGCGTTTGCCGTAGCCGCCAGCAGCAACTTACCCGCCATTTTTCTGACGCTTTACTGGAAAAAATGCAACACCACAGGCGTGGTAATGGGCATGTTAATTGGCGCAGGCAGCGCAGCAGCGGATGAAATTCAACAGATTATTAAA
>JAYWCF010000041.1:0-2512 GCA_043780715.1 Methylotenera sp.
TTTAATCTCTGCAACTAATGTTTTACACTGCTTTAATGTGAGCTGTTTTGCAGGCGTTTCGGGGTGGATACGTGCGCGAAATAACGATTCTGATGCATAAATATTGCCTACTCCCACCACCAAATGGCCATCCATAATAGTGACTTTAATGGCAGATGTGCGTGTGCGAATCGAAACATATAAATATTGCGCGTTAAAGTCAGCGTCCAATGGTTCTGGGCCAAGCACGCTAATCAGCTTGTGCTCATTTGGATTTTCACCTGCCCACAACACAGCACCAAAACGGCGTGGATCGCGCAATCTTAATACGCGGCCATCGCCAAACATAATATCAAAGTGATCATGCTTTTCGGGCGGGTAATTGCGTTCTAACAAACAAATACGGCCAGACATCCCCAAGTGCAACAGCAAAGTACCGCACGGGGTAATGTTATCACCAGAAATCGCACCAAATTCAGCCAAAATATACTTGGCACGGCGCGTTAAGTTGATTAGTTTTTTGTTGTGTAAGGTTTCTGGCAAGTGCGCTGGAATAGGCCAACGCATGCTGGCATTGCGAATCACCACTGCAGTGACATTTTGATTGATTAAAGGAAGCAAGCCGCGGCGCGTTATTTCTACCTCGGGTAATTCAGGCATGCCAGTTTTGCGCTATTTTAGGTTGATGGGCGGATTCAACATGGTGAATCCAACATCATTACTAAAGTGATACAAAATACCTTCATCAGGGCGGCCCAATAGCAATTCTGGCGATTCTTGAATTTTATCAAAATGGATTTTTTTACCATTTTTAAGTTTAATTTCAAACGAAGGATAGGTGATTTTACGATCTGGCGAATAAAGCTCTACCGACTTGGCTGGGCTTTGTTTCCAGCTAAAATCCAGCCATTCGTTCAGTTCATTTTGTGTTGGCTTGGCTTTTGGCGCGTTCACTTTCCAATTGCCATCTGCAATATCCACATTTAAGCGTATTTCTTCCCACTGCTCTAAGCGTGAAAAATCAAAGCCGCTAATCTGCTTAACCTCAAAAGGCGAAAGTGGCAATTTATCTACCAATTCAATGGTTTGCACACTGGCGGCTTCGGCGTAACTAGCTTGAACCAAATATATGGCATCTTTATAAGCCAAATATTGCTGCTCTGTTATTGGGTTATGTGTGCCAAATACAAACTCTTCAGCACCTTTGGTTCCTGAGAGCCGCAGTTTGAGTTCCGGGTTACTTAGTCCGTATTTTTCTAAATCGTTTGCAGCATATTTATCTTGGCTTGTGGCGGCAATGATCGACAAAATGCGCTGCACAGACATTTGATCGGCGCGGGCTTTATAAGGCGCTGTCATCTGCCAAAAGCCATCTATTTTTTCAAAGTTCACCGCTTTTAACGCGGGAAACTCAATTTTAATTTTATTAAAATCGGCTAATTTTAATTCGGACACAGGATAATCTTTAGGCGCGTCGGTTTTTGTCTGCGGACGCCAATATAAAAAGGCAACCAAGCCTGCGATGACTAACAGCATCACCACGTTTAATATCCATCTATTTTTCATTTTTAATAACCTGAATCTGCAAGACTGAATTCTGCAAGCGCCTGAATCCTTTAAGCGAAAGTAAACTTATGCTTTTCTACGTTTCCACCACAACCAAAAACCAGCTACGAAAAAGCCAAGCGGAATAAAATATTGAAAGCCATGAAAGACCATCCACGCAACGGCGCGTCCACTGTCGTTATTGGGAATGGTAACATTGATATCTTTTAACGGCATCGGTTGAATACTAATTAGTTTATCGTCACCCGCCAACCAGTTCACAATGTTGATGCCAAAATCTAAGTTGCCGCCGTTGGTAATAAAGGTATTGGACAAAAAGTTAGCATTGCCCATTACCACCACGCGCTGACCTTTTTTGCCGTATTCGCGCTCCAAAGCCACGCCAATATTGATTGGGCCGCGTTTATCGGTTTTTTCATCAAACACTACTTTTTGATTTTTAACGCCTGCTGTGGATTTATCTGACTCTAGCCAGCCATTTGGCGCCACTTCAACTAAACGCCCTACTTTCCAGCCAAATTCATCAGATGCCTGTGCATCGACTTCATGCGCTTCAGGGAAAAGCGTACGCAATTGAAAATTACGTGTAATCGGATGGTCACCATAAAGGGACGCAAACGCCACTTTTGCATCGGCGCCATATTGCGCGGCCGTCATGTCTACCGCAATGCCTGGTGACACTTTTATGCCCAAGTAATCCGCCACTGCTTTCATACCGTGCAAATTATTATCGTCTAACAACCACAATACATTGCCGCCCGCTTCTAAATACGCTTTGATTTTTTTGGCTTCAATATCGCTCACATCCACCTGTGGGCTGGCAATCACCAACATGGCGCCATTGGCAGGCACAGCTTGGGCAATGGTTAAATCGGGGTTAGCTAATTTAAAGCCTTTTGCCTCAAGCTGTTTACCAAACTCGCCAATATCGTGATTTTTAATGCCTTGTAAATGGCGCTCGCCGTGG
>JAYWCF010000042.1:0-2509 GCA_043780715.1 Methylotenera sp.
AAGGCTTTCAGCGTGCTGAATTTTTAGTTGAACATGGTGCGGTTGATTTGATTATTGACCGCCGCGAAATGCGCCAACGTTTAGCAGGCATGTTGTCTAGTTTAATGAAGATCCCTAAAGCGGCTTAACCTTACTATAAGCAAGTTTCAATTCTGTTTTATTCTAAAAATCCGTGATTAATCCTACACTTAAGCCAACTACTGCACAGCAGTGGCTGGCTTATATCGAAGCACTACACCCTAAAGCCATCGCCATGGGCTTGGATCGCGTTAACGCTGTTGCCGAAAATTGCCATATTAAGCCAAGCTTTCCCATTATTACGGTTGCGGGCACCAATGGCAAAGGTTCCACTTGCGCCATGTTAAGCCAAATTTACACAGAGGCTGGCTATAAAGTAGGCTGCTATACATCACCGCATTTGTTGCGCTATAACGAACGTGTGCGCATTAATCAGCAAGAAATATCCGACAATGATTTATGTGCCGCTTTTGAGGCCGTTGAAACGGCGCGCGGCACTATTGCATTAACGTATTTTGAAATGGGTACGCTGGCCGCCATGTGGCATTTTTGCCAATCAAACGTAGATGTAGTGGTGTTAGAAGTGGGTTTGGGTGGCAGGTTAGATGCGGTAAATATATTTGAGCCAGCTTGCACTATTGTCACCACCATTGATTTAGATCACATGGAATTTTTGGGGGATACCCGCGAAAAAATTGGCTTTGAAAAAGCCGGTATTTTTAGACCGGCTATATTAGCCATTTGTGGCGATGATAATCCACCAGCCAGCTTAATTAATCATGCTAAACAAATTAATGCGCCATTAAAATTAATCAATCGCGATTTTTTTGTTAAAAAATTGGCAAATGGTTGGCAGTATTGGCAAGCTGAAGAAAGCTATTTGCTGCCAAACTTAGGCCTGCAAGGTGAGTTTCAGCTTAACAATGCGGCTTGTGTGGTTTGTGCGGTGCAACACATGCAATCGGTTTTGCCTGTCACCACCAATCAAATTTATACAGCATTGCAATCCGTAACATTAATAGGGCGCTTTTATGCTATTCAATCAAACCCAAGAATTATTGTGGATGTGGCGCACAACCCGCATGCGGCCTTGTCGCTAGCGCACAACTTAAAAACTACAGCTTGCGCTGGCAAGACTTTAGCCGTATTTGCCATGTTGGCCGATAAAGATATTGATGGTGTGATTCAAGCGGTATCAGTGCATATTAATCAATGGTTTATCGCCGATAATCACAGTGCTCGCGGCGCAAAAGCGAAAAATTTGCAGGATAAATTAATGCAACACGATCCAAAAGCGGCCGTCGCTTTATTTGCAGATGTGGCTTCGGCGCTGGTTGCCGCCTGTAAAATTACCACTAAAAATGATAGAATCATCGTGTTTGGATCGTTTTACACCGTTGCTGATGCGATTGCGCATGTTTCTGGTAAAGATATTGAATAATCCATTTATTTAATATCGGTTTAAATCGGCAACTTCACCCCCATTATTACTATTCACAAAGCTAGGGCTGAAAGTTAAATATGCAAAAAGACGCACCTAATGATCAAGAGCTAACCTTAAAAAAGCGCGCACGCCGCCGTTTAGTTGGCGCCATTGCATTGGTATTGCTGATGATTATTGTGTTGCCCATGATTTTAAAAGATCGCTCAGTAAGCACGCCAACTGAAGAAGTCACCATTACATTATCCAGTCAAAATGCGCCTTCTGGTGCAGAGCCTGCTGCTTCTGATTTTGATTCCAATATTGTGCCGACCGAAAATAATCCAGCTGAAGTCGCTCCTCTCAACAGTGAGTCGGTAGTTGATAAGCCAGTAAGCCAAGCAGAGCAAGCACCACCACAAATGCAAGAGGTACCAGAAACTGAAGCAGCAGATTCTGAAGCTTCAGCAGCACCAAAAGATGAGAAAAAACTAGTACCAAAAGCTGCACCAAAAGTAGCTTTAGCTCAACCAAAAACTAAAACAGAATCACCACCAGTGATAGAAAAGAAAAGTACCAACGGCCCTAAATTTTATGTGCAAATTGGTGTGTTTTCAGATGAGGCCAATGTTAAAAAATTACAGGCTAAATTAAGTGATATAGGCTACGCCTCACAAACCGAAAAAATCGACACGGCCAAAGGCAAAAAAATTCGCCTGCGTACTAATTTGCTGGGTGAGCGTAATGAAGCCGCCATTGCCTTACAAAACATTAAAGACGCAGGCTTAACCGGTATGGTTGTTAGCCAGTAAAGCTCAAGATTAAATATGACCAGCTTTGATTATACGGTACTTATCATTATCGGCGCTTGCATCATTATTAGTATGATGCGCGGCGCGGTGCGTGAAATGCTGTCAATTATTGGTTGGTTAGCCGCGCTTTATGTGGCAAAAACCTATTCAACCCAATTAGTGCCGTTGTTGCCACAAGATATTCCTACCGATTCGCTACGCATTTTAGCTGCTTTTTTAATATTGTTTTTAGGCGTTTTGTTGGTGGTTAGCTTGCTTT
>JAYWCF010000043.1:0-2506 GCA_043780715.1 Methylotenera sp.
TGAATAGCGCGCCTAAAATTAAGCCAATGATTATTTGATACTGATTTGTTTGTATATTTAGCTGAATTGTAAATAACATCATCAAAAGGCAAAACAAGCCGATGTACCAAACAAAAGCAGTGGCACCAAACAATTTGCCCCAAACCAATTTAAATGGTGACAATGCCGACAAGCGCTGATTATCCCAAGTGCGGTTTTGCAGCTCATCGCTAACGCTGGAAAACGCTAATTGACTACCCCATAAAATTGTCATAATAACAAAAATGCTTTTAGCGATGGTATAACTTATAGCGCCACTACTATCGTTTTGCATCGCGACATAAAAAATCAAACCCAGCAATACCGGCACCGCGATTAGCCTTTGTACGCTTAGCTCCAGCCAAATATTGCGTTTAAATTCTGGATTGTTAATCATGAGTTGGCACTTTCCGCATTAACCGCTTTTAAATAATGTTGCTGCATATTGGTTTCCTGCAAATTAAATCGATTAATCGAAATATCGGCTTGTATCAGCAATTTAATTAACTGGTGGCGCGCAATTATCGCCTCATCAATTTGCAAATTGGCCACATTAGATGCGATTTCTAATAGTTTAACGCCAGCAATATTGGCGATTAATTCGCTTAATTTACTGACATCCGCAATATGCACCAACTCAATTTCAATTTGGCTCATCTGTTGCAAAGGCGTTTCATTTACCGATTGTTGCTGCAAAATTTTGCCGTCTTTTAGCACCAGCATTTCGGTGGAATAATCTTCTAATTCCGCCAAAATATGACTGGAAACAATCAAGGTCATGCCGCTTTGTTTAAGCGCGATAAATACCTGACTCAAGCTGTGTCTTGCTTCCGGGACTAATCCAGAAGCGGGTTCATCTAATAATAGCAAGCTGGGTGAATGGATAATGGCTTGCCCGATGGCAACACGTTGGCGCTGCCCGCGAGATAAATCGCCTGCCAAACTGTTGAGTTTATTGCTTAAATCCAATTTTTCGGCCGTTTGATTCACTAGTCGATCGATTTGATAGGCCGCTACGCCTTGGGATGCGGCGGCGAAAGTTAAACACTGGCGTACGCTTAATGCATCATAAAGTCCAAAATGATCAGACAAATAACCAATTTTTGCATGACTAGCGCGTGGGTCATCCAACACATCCACATCATTTAATAAAACTTGCCCTGATAACGGATAATCGAGTGCGGCGATGCAGCGCAACAAAGTGGATTTACCCGCACCATTTGGGCCAACCAATGCGGTGATACTGCCGCTGTTGATAGTAAAACTTACGCAATCGAGTGCACGCGTTCCGGGATATTCAAATGTGAGCTGTTTAACTTGAATTAAAGGCGTTGGATTCATGGCAAAACCTGTAAGGTGCGATGTGGCATCATAGCGTTTTGATTCACTAAAAAATAGCTTAATGAAAAATTTAATGATTAGTTTTTAGTAAACAATATTGCTGAATAATTATTTTTAAAATACATAGCCAATAAAAAAGGCGACCTAAGTCGCCTTTTTTACTTAGTACGTTTTAAAAGCTTAAGCGGCTTCACCAACCACTGTTACGGTAATATCCACCACAACATCGTGATGTAATGCTACTGTTACTGGGTGATCACCAATGGTTTTTAATGGACCATTTGGCATACGCACTTCAGATTTAACGATTTCAAAACCATTAGCAACAAGTCCTTCAGCCACATCGCCATTAGTTACAGAGCCAAACAAACGGCCATCTACACCCGCTTTTTGTGCTACTTTTAACACAAATGAAGCTAATTTTGCACCGCGAGCTGTTGCTGCAGTCAAGATATCCGCTTGTTGTTTTTCAAGTTCAGCACGTTTAGCGGCAAATTCAGCTTTGTTGGCTTCTGTTGCGCGTTTTGCTTTGCCTTGTGGAATCAAAAAGTTACGGCCGAAACCATCTTTAACTTTAACGATATCACCCAATACGCCTAGGTTTGCTACTTTTTCTAATAAAATAATTTGCATAGTATTCTCCTTGAGCCCGAATTAACCAGGATGCTTGTCTGTGTACGGCATTAAAGCCAAGAAACGTGCGCGTTTAACAGCACTAGTTAATTGACGTTGGTATTTTGCTTTTGTACCCGTCATACGAGCCGGAATAATTTTTGCATTTTCTGAAACAAAATCTTTTAACAAATCAACATCTTTGTAATCAACTTCTTTGATGCCTTCTGCACTGAAACGGCAGTAACGGCGGCGTTTATACATTTCTCTTGCCATGATGTAACTCCTAATATTCTTTAACTATTTTTTAATAGTCGGCTGCGTTTTAACAGCCTCTAATTGATTAATATGCATGACCAGTTGATGACTTTTTGCACTGCGTTTTGCCAAAAAACCTTTGGCTTTAATTAAAGTGCCGGCTTGTATATTCAATTTTGCAAGTTCACCTAAAGCAACTGCATTCACTTCACATTCCACTTTTCTCTTTAATCCCGCTTCAATTTGTTCTGAAGCGTGCTGCAATACAAAACTCAAC
>JAYWCF010000044.1:0-7007 GCA_043780715.1 Methylotenera sp.
GGCTATCTTGGGGTGTAAAAATCGGTGTGTTAAGCCAGTGCCCAACAACACAACTTCAGGCTTAAGTGTGGCAATCTCATCAAAATGCGCCGCTGTTAAATCCTCAAAATTAGCCGCTTTCCAATCTAAAATTAACTGGTTCGCCAATACAATCAGCGCTTGCTGATACGGACGTTTATTGATTTCAATAAAGCTTTCACCGTATCCTGTGATTAAATTATTATTTTCAGCAGTGGTTAAATGTAGTTTCATATTGCTATTTTAGCGCTGTCTTTGATTGAAGAAAAACCTTTTTCTAAGGTAAACTTATAGGTTAAGCAAATACTTTATTTTTGCACAAAAATTGTTTCATTTATTCACCAAAAAACAGAACCAATCCACTTATGCAACCTGTACTCAAATCTATCAAGCTCGCTAACGTTTGCTACGATATTCGTGGCCCAGTGCTGCAGCGAGCGCGCCAAATGGAAGAAGAAGGTCAGCGTATTATTAAGCTGAATATCGGTAACCCTGCCGCTTTTGGTTTTGAAGTGCCAGAAGAAATTCAGCTAGATGTAATTCGCAATATGGGCGATGCAGGCGGCTATACCGATTCCAAAGGTTTATTTGCGCCGCGCAAAGCCATTATGCATTACACACAAAGCAAGCATATTGCCAATGTAACGGTGGATGACATTATTATTGGTAATGGTGTTTCTGAGTTGATTGTGATGGCGATGCAAGCGTTGGTGAATAATGGTGACCAAGTATTAGTGCCAATGCCAGATTATCCGTTGTGGACAGCGGCAGTAACCTTGGCGGGCGGCACCGCACGCCATTATTTGTGCGATGAAAATTCTGGCTGGTTACCCGATTTAAAAGACATTGAAGCGAAAATTACTGCCAACACGCGCGGCATTGTGGTGATTAATCCAAATAATCCAACCGGCGCGTTATACCCAAAAGAAACCTTGCTAGGCATTATCGAAATTGCCCGTCATCATGGTTTGGTGGTGTTTGCGGATGAGATTTACGATAAAGTTTTATACGATGAAGCTGAACATATTTCAATGGCATCATTGGCAGAAGATGTATTGTTTGTGACGTTTAATGGCTTGTCTAAAAATTATCGCACATGCGGCTACCGTGCTGGTTGGATGGTGGTCTCAGGCAACAAAAGCGTGGCAACCGATTATGTAGAAGGCTTAAATATGCTGGCCTCTATGCGTTTATGCGCCAATGTGCCAGGGCAATTAGCCATTCAAACCGCGCTGGGTGGTTATCAAAGTATTGATGATTTAGTCGCGCCCACTGGCAGGCTTTGCAAGCAGCGCGATTTAGCTTATGAGCTGATTACGGCGATTCCTGGGGTTACTTGCGTTAAACCAAAAGCGGCGATGTATTTATTCCCAAAATTAGATCCTGAAATGTATCCAATTAAAGATGATCAGCAATTTATTTTAGATTTATTGCTAGAAGAAAAAGTATTGTTGGTACAAGGCACAGGCTTTAACTGGAAAACGCCTGACCATTTCCGCGTGGTGTTTTTACCCAATGTGGATGATTTAGCCGAAGCAATTAGACGTATCGCCAGCTTCTTAGCGCGATATAGAAAAAAACACAGTAAAAAATTAGCATAGAAAAATTAGACGGAGCAATAGTTTGAAGACATTAAATGTAGGCCTTTTAGGCATTGGCACAGTAGGCGGCGGTACTTACAATGTATTAACGCGCAACGCAGCAGAAATCACCCGCCGCACAGGCGTGGCGATTAACGTTGTGCAAGTGGCCGATAAAAATATTGACCATGCCAAAATGGTGACTAGCGGCAATACGTTATTAACCACCGATGCATTTGCCATTGTGAATAATCCTGATATTGATGTGGTGGTTGAGTTAATTGGCGGCTATACCTTAAGTAAAGAATTGGTATTAAAAGCGATTGCTAACGGTAAACACGTAGTCACTGCTAATAAGGCATTGCTTGCATTGCATGGCAATGAGATTTTTGCCGCTGCTCAACAAGCTGGCGTGATTGTGGCGTTTGAGGCGGCAGTAGCGGGTGGCATACCAATTATTAAAGCTTTGCGCGAAGGTTTAGGCGCTAATCGCATTGAATGGGTTGCAGGCATTATTAACGGCACAACAAATTTTATTCTTACCGAAATGCGTGAAAAAGGCTTAGCTTTTGCTGATGTTTTAGGTGAAGCGCAGCGTTTAGGCTACGCTGAGGCGGACCCAACTTTCGACGTAGAAGGCATTGATGCCGCGCATAAATTAACCATTATGGCGGCGATTGCTTTTGGTATGCCGATGAAGTTTGAACAAGCCTACACCGAAGGTATCACCAAGTTACAGCAAACCGATATTAAATACGCAGAAGAGTTGGGCTACCGTGTCAAATTGCTTGGTATTACCAAGCAATCGGCAGGCGGCGTAGAGCTTCGCGTACACCCAACCTTAATTCCAGAAAAACGTTTAGTGGCCAATGTGAATGGCGCCATGAACGCCGTGGTTGTGAAGGGCGATGCAGTTGGCCCAACCTTATATTACGGCGCAGGTGCAGGCGCAGAGCCAACAGCCAGCGCGGTAGTGGCCGATTTGATGGATGTGGCGCGGTTAAGTAGCGCGACAGCCGAGCAACGTGTGCCATATTTAGGTTTTCAGGCAGGGCAGTTAAATGATTTGCCGATTTTGCCAATTGCGCAGATTTCTAGTGCATATTATCTGCGCCTACGCGCATCAGATAAGCCAGGCGTGTTGGCTGGCGTGACTAAAATATTAGCAGACCGCAATATTTCAATTGATGCCATGTTGCAAAAAGAGCCAGCGGATAACGAAACCGAAGCAGATATTGTGATTTTGACGCACGTAACGGTTGAAGCCAATATGGACGCCGGTATTGCCGAAATTGAAGCGCTGCCAGCAATTGTAGGCAAGCTAGTTAAAATCCGTATGGAAGAATTAAGTAAATAAATCAGACTGTTATTGCAGCTTTCTCAAATGACAGCAGTTTAAGAGATTACATGAAATACATATCAACACGCGGGCTATCGCCTGCTTTAAGTTTTAGCGAAATTTTATTAGGTGGCTTGGCGCCAGATGGCGGCTTGTATCTGCCAGAAACTTACCCGCAATTTAGTGATGCCGATTTAAGCGCAATGCGTGGCATGAATTACGCCGATTTAGCGTTAGCGATTTTAAGCCGCTTAATTGACGATATTCCAGCCGCGGATTTAAAAGCCATAATCGATAAAACCTACACAGCCGATGTTTATAGCTTTACGCGCGCAGGTCAAAATGCGGCGGATATTGCGCCAACTGTAAAGCTTGAAAATAATTTGTATCTATTAAGCCTTTCAAACGGCCCAACGCTAGCGTTTAAAGATATGGCGATGCAGTTATTGGGCAATCTGTTTGAATATGTACTAGCTAAAACAGGTGCAACAACTAATATTTTAGGCGCTACTTCTGGTGATACTGGTAGTGCGGCTGAATACGCCATGCGCGGCAAAAAAGGGGTGCGCGTATTTATGCTGTCACCAAATAAAAAAATGAGCCGCTTTCAAACCGCGCAAATGTTCAGCTTGCAAGATGAAAATATCTTTAATATTGCGGTAAATGGCGTATTTGACGATTGCCAAGACATGGTAAAAGCGGTTTCAAACGATGCCGCGTTTAAAGCGCAATACAAAATCGGCGCGGTTAACTCTATCAACTGGGGTCGTATTGTCGCGCAAGTGGTGTATTACTTTAAAGGCTATTTTGCGGTTACAGAAAGTAATAATCAAAAAGTAGATTTTTCTGTACCAAGTGGTAACTTTGGCAACGTTTGCGCAGGCCATATTGCGCGCATGATGGGCTTGCCGATTAATAAGCTGGTGGTTGCTACTAACGAAAATGACGTGTTAGATGAGTTTTTCAAAACAGGCGTCTACCGCCCACGCGGTTCAGCCAATACTTATCAAACATCTAGTCCTTCAATGGATATCAGCAAAGCATCTAACTTTGAGCGTTTTGTGTTTGATTTAGTGGGTCGCGATAGCGCCAAAGTGCGCGAATTGTGGGCTAGTGTGGATAAAGGCGGCGCGTTTGATATTAACCATTTGATGCCAAAATTAGCCGATTATGGCTTTGTATCTGGCAGTAGTAATCACGTAAACCGCATGAAAGTCATTCGCGAATCGCAAACTAAATATAATGTAGTGATTGATACGCACACGGCCGATGGCCTAAAAGTAGCGCTTGAATACCGCCAAGAAAATACGCCAATGGTGGTGTTAGAAACCGCATTGCCAGCAAAATTTGAAGATGCGCTAGTGGAAGCCTTAGGTGAAGTGCCGCCAAGACCAGATTGTTTAAAAGGCATTGAGCAATTGCCGCAAAAATTTACGGTGATGGATGCCGATGTGGCTGCGATTAAAGATTTTATTGCAAGTAACACTTAACATCGTCATTCTGGCGTAGGCCAGAATCTAGGCGAGGTGAATATGCAACCATGTGTTTATATTTTGGCAAGTGGTCGCAATGGTACGCTCTATATTGGGGTAACTTCTGATTTAATTGGTAGAATTTGGCAGCATAAAAATATGCTTGCGGATAGCTTTACTAAAAAGTATGAAATTCATGCTTTAGTATGGTACGAGCCACACCAAAGCATGGTGTCTGCAATTGCAAGAGAAAAATCACTCAAAAACTGGCATCGAGCTTGGAAAATTCGAATTATTGAACAGATGAATCCTGATTGGCTGGATTTGTGTAATCAACTTACTTGACTGGATTCTGGCCTAAGCCAGAATGACGGGGCTTTTATGAAACAGGTTTTTAAATGAAACAATATATCGATTTATTACAGCATGTTTTAGCGCATGGTAATCAAAAGACAGACCGCACTGGCACAGGCACCACTTCTGTGTTTGGTTACCAAATGCGTTTTGATTTAAACGCTGGCTTTCCGCTTCTTACCACCAAAAAAGTGCATTTAAAATCCATTATTCATGAGCTACTTTGGTTTTTGCAAGGCAGCACTAATATTGCTTATTTAAAAGAAAATGGCGTACGCATTTGGGATGAATGGGCGGATGAAAATGGCAATTTAGGGCCTGTTTATGGCTATCAGTGGCGTAATTGGCCCAAGCCAGACGGCACCCATATTGACCAGATTTCGCAAGTCATCAATGCAATTAAAAAAACGCCTGATTCGCGTCGATTAATTGTTTCAGCTTGGAACGTGGCCGATGTAGACCAAATGAAATTGCCGCCTTGTCACGCGTTTTTTCAGTTTTATGTAGCCGATGGAAAGCTAAGCTGTCAGTTATATCAGCGCAGCGCCGATATTTTCTTGGGCGTGCCGTTTAATATTGCCTCTTACGCGCTTTTAACCATGATGGTGGCGCAAGTGTGTGGCTTAAAATTGGGTGATTTTGTGCACACATTAGGCGATGCACATATTTACAGCAACCACATGGAACAAGTGCAAGAGCAATTATCGCGTGCACCAAAATCGCTCCCACAAATGCGCATTAATCCCAATGTAACGGATATTTTTAGTTTTAAATTTGAAGATTTCACTTTAGAGAACTACGACCCGCATCCTGCAATCCAAGCAAAAGTCGCTGTTTAGCGTGACAGATGGACAATTATGGTTTTATTCAGCCAATGATTGGTTGTATAAAGCCAAAGTTGTAACAGTTATGTAATTAATCAATGACCTACGAATCTTTAGGTACAATTCTTGCTGAAATTTATACTGTAATCGTTATGCAATATATTTTTAATACAGTTTTTTAATATACTTTGGAGATAATTATGATGCGTTTAACAATTGGTGCCACGTTGGTGTGCACAGCACTTTTAGCAAATACAGCTTTTGCTGATCATGAAAGCATTAAACCAGTAAAAGCAGATAGCCTAGGCAAATGCGTAAAAGCCGCCTTATCTTCACATGAAGGCAAAATCGTCAAACTGGAAATGAAATCAGAAGACAAAAAGCCGATGTATGAATTTGATATTGAATCAGCAGATGGCACGGCGTGGGATATTGAGTGCAATGTAAAAACAGGCAAAATTACTGAAATTGAGCAAGAAGTAAAAGCCGATGACGCAAAATTTAAAGCTTTAGCGAAAGTTTCAGAAGCGGATGCAAAAGCAACGGCTTTAGCTGCGCATGCTGGTACGGTTGTTGAAACGGAATATGAGCTAGAACCAGATGGTAAAGCATCGTATGAGTTTGATATTTTAGAAGCGGATCATGAAGAAGTGAAAGTGGAAGTAGATGCAACAACAGGTAAAATTGTTGAAACAAGTTATGAAGTGTATCAAATCGGTAAAGAATAATTAATGTAGTTTGAATTAATACAAAAAGGCGCTTAAGGCGCCTTTTTTAATTGTTTGATAGAAGAAAGCTTTGCTTTTGAAACGCTTTTTTTAACCGTTTTATACCTAAAGTTAATTCGTCATCAGTCAAATTGGCAAAGCCTAATCGAATCGCTGATACTGGTTTCCTGTCATCGCAAAAGCTATCACCAACCACAATACGTACTTTTTCTGATTCGGCGTTTTTAACTAAAAGTGGCATATCAATATTTGGGTTAACTTTAAGCCACAGTGCAAGCCCACCATCGGGTAATTTAAAATGCACAAAATCTTTTAATTCATCGTGAATTAATGTGATAACTAATGAGCGGCGTTTATCGTATATTTTTAATGTTTTAGCCTTGTGTCGATTTATTTCGCCATTTTGTAATAGCTCAGCAATGGCAAGTTCAGCCACTGTATTGCCTTGGCGGTCAATTAGGATTATCTCATTGGCCAATTGCTTAATGATTTCTTTATGTGCCGCCACATAGCCCACACTAAAACTGGGCGCTAAAACTTGTGAAAAAGAGCCGATATAAATCACGCGACTAGAACAATCTTCACTGGCGATTGGGTAAATTGGCTTATTCGAAAAATTAAACTCAAAATCATGATCATCTTCAATAATCAAAAAGTCATACCGATTCGCCATGTCAAGTAATCGGCGCCGG
>JAYWCF010000045.1:0-6993 GCA_043780715.1 Methylotenera sp.
TGAATACATATTTACCATGGCCTGATAGTGGTTGTAATTCTTTTAAAATAGCAATTGCCTGAGAGGATAGCGGCACTATGTGTTCTGTCTTAGTTTTTGACACTAAGTAACTCCATGTGCCCGCATCTAAATCAATATCTTCCCATTTAGCCATTCTTAACTCACTTGGACGAACAAAAACTAATGGAGCTAATCGAAGTGCGCAAAGTACGGTAAAAGTACCGTTAAATGCATCTATTGCCCTTAATAAATTAGCTACCTCATTCGGCTCTGTAAAGGCTGCCATGTGCTTAACAGTTGTGGGTGGTAGTGCGCCCCTTAAGTCTGCTGTTACATCTCTTTCGGCCCGTCCTGTTTGTACGGCATATCTGAAGACTTGACCTGCAGTTTGTAAAGCCCTATGAGCAGTTTCTAATTTGTTTAATTTTTGTATTCGTTGCAAAGCACTTAATATTTCGGGTGCTGTGATAGATGATATTGGCCTAGCGCCAATCCATGGAAATAAATAAAGCTCAAAACGCCTAATTACTTTATTTTTATGGCTGTCGGCTTTTGTCTTCATATGAGTTTGCCACCACTCACGAGCTACAAACTCAAAACTATTGGCATTTTCTTCAGATTTATTTAATTTATCTGATTTACGTAAAGCACTTGGGTTAACTCCAATTGCAAGATTTTTACGTTCTGCGCCGTGGCGCTCTCTGGCATCCTTCAGGCTGATATCTGGATATGTGCCAAGCGAAATTCTTTGCTCTTTGCCATTAAAACGGTATTTATATCGCCACCACTTGCCCCCACTTGGCGATATTTCTATATACAAGCCGCCACCATCAGCTAGTTTATATGACTTGTCTCGTGGTTTGGCGCTCTTTATCGCTAGGTCTGTTAGAGCCATAATTTACCCCTTTTGGGGGCAAGTTTTGGTAAATTTGGACTGATTTGTTTAGTTGCCCCCATAGTTGCCCCTTAAATGATTGGATTATGTAGAACAACTTTAAACACTATAAAACAAAAAAGCAATAAAAAACCCGCACTTAGGCGGGTTTTTTATACAGTCCCTAACAACTTGGAACATGTGGGTGGTGGTGAAAGAGGGACTTGAACCCTCGACCCCAGGATTATGAATCCTGTGCTCTAACCAACTGAGCTACATCACCATGAAACTTTTAGCCAATATTTCTTAATTACTGGCAAGGGCGCAATTCTAGTGTTTTAGTGGGCTATTGTCAAAAATAACTTTGATTTTTAGCTAAACTTAATGGTTATTATTAGTTATTTTCCCTTAGTGCATGTGGTTCGACAGGCTTACCACGAACGGCTTAAGCGATGAGCTATTAAAAATCAAATCTCGCTAAGTTTGAACGTTAAACCTCGCGCAGCTTAAACATTGAATCTCGCAAAGCCTAGACATTAAAACGGAAGTGCATTACATCACCATCTTGAACGATATATTCTTTGCCCTCTAAGCGCATTTTGCCGGCTTCTTTGCTGCCTTGCTCGCCTTTGTTTTTCACGTATTCATCGTATTGAATCACTTCTGCACGAATAAAGCCGCGTTCAAAGTCGGTATGGATGACACCAGCGGCTTGCGGGGCGGTGGCGCCTTTTTTTACTGTCCAAGCGCGTACTTCTTGCACGCCAGCGGTGAAGTAGGTTTGCAGGCCTAATAAATCGTAAGCGGCCCGAATAACGCGGTTTAGGCCGGGTTCATCTTGGCCTAGCTCTGATAAGAATAATAGTTTGTCTTCTTCTTCCAGCTCTGAAATTTCACCTTCAATTTTGGCGCAAATACACACCACAGGCGCGTTTTCGGCTTTGCCAAGCGCGACTACTTTGTCTAATAGTGGGTTATTCTCAAAGCCTTTTTCATCCACATTGGCTAGATACATGACAGGTTTAACGGTAATTAAGCACAGTGGTTTTAACAGTTGCAAATCGTCTGCATCTAAGCCTAGTGTGCGCACGGCTTTGGCTTCGTTTAAGCAGGGTAATACTTTATCTAGCACAGCGATTAAAGCAATGGCATCTTTGTCGCCGCTTTTGGCTTTTTTGCTTTCGCGCTGCATGGTTTTTTCAACCGTTTCCATGTCGGCAAGTGCTAATTCGGTATCAATCACTTCAATATCCGATAGCGGATCGATTTTATTGGCAACGTGAATCACATTGCCGTCTTCAAAGCAGCGTACCACGTGGCAAATAGCATCGGTTTCGCGAATATTGGCTAAAAATTTGTTGCCCAAGCCTTCACCTTTGGATGCGCCTGCAACCAAGCCTGCAATATCCACAAACTCAACAATAGCAGGCTGTACTTTTTGCGGTTTTACAATATCAATCAAAGGTTGTAAGCGCGGGTCTGGCACTTCTACAATGCCAACGTTTGGCTCAATGGTGCAAAACGGGTAGTTTTCGGCTGCAATGCCCGCTTTGGTAATGGCATTAAATAAGGTTGATTTGCCTACGTTGGGTAGACCTACAATTCCGCACTTCATCATTTATTCCAATCTGTCTTTTCGTTGATTACGGCGTTGGCCGCAATTTCGCAGCTTTGCCGTACTTATTGTACTGTCTTCAGCCACTCAATCCTTGCCGCCTTGTACTAAACGAAAACACAGGTGGAAAAATGAGCTTAGCTTTATTGCTTATTTAAGTTTGCACAAGTTTATGATTTTGTGTGCAATTTTAACATGGCGCTTTCAAAGTCACCTGCTGTTAATGCATCTAACAGGTTGGCGCTTTTAATAATGCTGTCGTCTATGGCGGCTTGTTCATCTTTTAATGGAGCTTTAAGCACGTAATTAACCACCTCATTGCGATCGCCCGGGTGACCAATGCCAATCCGCAGCCGCCAATAATCGGCGGTGCCCAGCGCGGCATGGGTATCTTTTAAGCCATTATGGCCACCATGGCCGCCACCGAATTTTAATCTGGCCGTGCCTGCTGGTAAATCCAACTCATCATGAATGACTAAAATTTCAGCTGGCTGAATTTTGTAATAGTTAGCTAGTGCGGCAATGGATTTGCCACTGCCATTCATAAAAGTAGTGGGTTTTAATAGCCATTTATCCTGTTGCAGTTTACCCACAATGCCAAACATTTTAGCGTCTATGGCCAGCTTGCTATTGGTTTGCTCTGCAATTTGATCTATCCACCAAAAGCCGGCGTTATGGCGCGTGGCAACGTATTTATCGCCAGGATTACCCAAACCTACAAAAAGTTTAATGCCGCTCATTGTGCTTATTTTACTTTGAATAAAAACTTGCTTATAAATAGAAAGCGCGCTTGTTAATAAAAGTACGCTAACAAATAAAAAACGCGCACTTTACAATAAAAGTGCGCGTTTTTTTAATCAGCAAAAATTAAGATGCTGGTGTTGCAGATTCAGCTGCTGCGTTAGCGGCTGTGGCTGCATCAGCTGCGTCATCCGCTAAACTACCGCGTGTTTTAGCAATGGCGGCAACGGCGGCATCATTTTCATGCGCTAATGCAACAAACTCAACGCCTTTTGGCAGTTTAATTTGTGATAAATGCACAGATTCACCCACTTCAAGTGCTGATACGTCTACTTCAATAAACTCTGGTAAATCTTTTGGTAAGCAGCTTACGTCAGCCTCTGTAAGAATATGCGCCACAATACCGCCACCTAATTTAACGCCCGGTGCAATATCTTCATTTAAGAAGTGGAATGGCACTTTAACGTGGATTTTTTCAGTAGCTGAAACACGTTGAAAATCAATGTGTTGAATAGTATTGCGCACTGGGTGCATTTGATAATCACGTAACAATACGTTTTCTTTTTTGCCGCCGATATTCAGGCTTAAAATAGACGCATGGAACGCTTCATGACGGAATTGTAAAAACAATTCTTTATGATTTAATTCAAGATTGACGGCTTCTTTACCAGCGCCGTAAACCACACCTGGTACATTGCCAGCGCGACGTGCACGGCGGCTCGCACCCGTACCTTTAACGTCACGTTTGACTGCATTAATTTCGATACTCATTTTATTGCTCCTAATTTTGCCGTCTAATAAGGGCGGCGGTACTACACAAAAACTGTTTTCCGCGACCAGAAAACAGGGTTAAAACTAAACTTTTTTGCTAAATCATTACTTAAATGATTATGCGTTAATCCATAAACAAAGAACTTACTGATTCTTCTTGGCTAATACGTTTAATCGTTTCAGCTAACAAACCAGCGGCGCTTAACTGACGAATTTTTGTACAATTGGCTGATGCCTCGCTCAGTTTAATTGTATTCGTTACAACCAATTCATCCAGCTCAGAATTCATAATGCGCTCAACAGCTGAGCCAGACAATACGGGGTGTGTAGCATAAGCCAACACACGCTTAGCGCCTTGCTTTTTCAAGGCGGCAGCGGCTTCGCATAGTGTGTTGGCGGTGTCTACCATGTCATCCATAATCACACAGGTGCGGCCAGCGACTTCACCAATAATATTCATTACTTTTGCTACGTTGGCTTTTGGGCGGCGTTTATCAATAATGGCTAAATCAGAATTAAGCTGTTTAGCACAAGCTCGCGCACGCACCACGCCACCAACATCTGGTGAAACAACGACTAAATCTTCATAATTTTGCAAAAGCAAATCATCCAGCAAAATCGGCGTTGCGTAGATGTTATCTACTGGAATATCAAAAAAACCTTGAATCTGGTCAGAGTGCAAATCCATGGTTAATAAACGGTTAACACCAACGCTGGTGAGCATATTGGCGACCACTTTTGCGGTAATAGCCACGCGTGCACTGCGCGGACGGCGATCTTGACGCGAATAACCTAAATAAGGGATAGCAGCGGTAATGCGGCCAGCCGATGAGCGACGAAGCGCATCTACCATCACCATGACTTCCATTAAAGTGTCATTGGTTGGGTGGCTGGTTGATTGCAATACGAATACGTCTTTGCCGCGCACATTTTCAAGTAGCTCAAGCATTACTTCGCCATCGCTAAAACGGCCAACATCAGCGCGCCCCAACTCAATACCTAAATGCTCTGCAACTTGTTGCGCAAGCTCTGGATTGGCATTGCCTGTAAACACCATCATATTGCCGTTACTCAAAATGCCGCCCCTTATTTTTAATGCTTAGGTATTTAATGCTTAGTTGTTGTTTTTAGCTTTTATGTTGTTTTGCCTAATTAGTTTGGGCAAAACAGGATGCTAATTTAACAAAAAATAAAAGCGTGTAAATCAAATAATCTACACGCTTACTATTCTAATCGTTGCAGATACATAATCTGCATACTAAATATTGGCTGAGGAGGAAGGACTCGAACCTTCGGATGCTGGGATCAAAACCCAGTGCCTTAACCAACTTGGCGACTCCCCAATATAATCAAACAACTAACAATTATTTTGTTAGTGCATAGTGCGGGTGCTTATCTAATCCCTTTGCAATAAAACCGATGGTATTGGCAGGTTTTTTTGCAAAAAGTTCATCCGCAATTTGTTTAGAGTTAACTTTTACAAAAACAGATGCTCCCGAACCGCTCATTCTCGCTTCACCAAATTGATTTAACCATTTTAAGGTGGATGCAACGGCAGGAAATAACTCACACACAATGCCTTCAAGATCATTTTTAAAACACTCATTACTTAAGTGATTAAATGCTGTGCTTGAAAAGTCCGCTATTTTCAATGGTTTCGTGTCTCTTGTCAATCGCGGATGCGCAAAAATTTGCATTGTTGGCACCTGAATATTAGGTGTTAGCACAACATAATAGGCTTCTTGCGCATTTTTTGTACTTAGATGTGGTAAATCGACAGGTGATAGTAGCTCACCGATGCCTTCGGCCCAAGCGGTTTGCCCAAAAATAAACACAGGTACATCTGCGCCTAATGTTAGCCCAATTTGCATCAATTGCGCGCGCGTTAAATGTAAATCCCACAAAAGGTTGAGTGCCAATAAAACGGTTGCAGCATCTGAGCTACCACCACCTAAGCCGCCCCCCATGGGAATGTGTTTTTCTACATAGATATCGGCACCTTGTTGGCAGCCAGTAGCTTTTTGTAAGGCAAGCGCGGCACGAATGGTTAAATCTTGGCTTTCTGGCACGTTAGCCACAGCGTTTACACGCTTTATTTCTTCAGAGCTGTTAGGCCTAATGCGAATGGTGTCGTAAAAATCCAGCAGTTCAAATACGCTTTGTAAGGTGTGATAGCCATCGGCGCGGCGACCGGTAATGTGCAAAAATAAATTAATTTTTGCTGGCGCTAAAAAAGTTTGAAAATCTTGCATGTAAGTGAATGTTGATTAATGTTAATGTGATAATAATGTATGCATAAACTTTAAATTCATGTAGATTGCATTGTTAATATTATCTTGATGAATTAGTTGCTTAGACATGCTTATTGTATACATTAACCCGGGCTTTGGCTGGGAACCAATAACTGAAATGGTTAATTTGGCAACTGAGTTATTTCAAGCAGAACTTTTGATGTTAAGTGATAAACAACCAAATTTTTTGAAAAAGCTGGAGTTGTTTTTTTTAAAACGAAAGAAACATAATTGTCTAGATAAATGTTTATTAGTTCTTCCTGGACCGGCTCTTCTTTTATCGATATCAAGTATTCCTAAATGGAGAAAACGTTTTTCTTTTATAGGGGTTTGGGTTATTGATTCATTTTGGGTTAATCACATATCAAGAATTGCCAAATTAGCGCAACCGTTTGACCATATATTTATTACCTCTGAAGAGGATGTTGAAGCATGGACGGTTGAAATGAAAACACCAACAACCTGGCTGCCATGGGGTAGTAATGTTTTGCGTTTTGGTGGAAAAAGCGCAAACCGAAGATGGGACCTCACCAGAATTGGTCGCCAGCCACCAGAATGGGACGACGATGAAATTACAAAAAAACTTTGTAATAACTCCAGTCTAACATTTCATGGACGACTAGAAAAATCATATACTGCGGCTGGCAATCAATTAAATTTAATGAATTTATATCAGCAAACAAAATTTGTTTTGGCATTCT
>JAYWCF010000046.1:0-6993 GCA_043780715.1 Methylotenera sp.
CAGGTTAAGGTTTGTAAACAGGATAGGCTTTGTTAGTATGGTTTTAAATAAATTTATAGTAAACAATTAAGAATAACTAAATGCAGATGAATTTTCAAAAAATTATATTAGCGTCACAAAGCCCGCGCCGCGTGGCGATTTTAAAGCAAATGGGCATTGAATGCGTCGTTATGCCAGCCGATATTGATGAATCGCAACTGGCTAATGAACCGCCAACCGATTATGTGTTGCGCTTAGCTAAACAAAAGGCGCTGGCTACTCAAATGCAATTAAATGGCCAACATGCTGAAATGCCTATTTTGGCGGCTGATACCACGGTGGCATTGGGTGACAATATATTTGGCAAGCCTGAAGATGATGCTGACGCAACCCAAATGCTTAAAATACTATCTGGCACGCAACATCAAGTACATACGGCGGTGGCATTGGTTTTTAATCAGCAAATAGAGTTGGCGCTAAACACCACATTGGTAGAGATGATGCCGCTTAGCGATGCTATGATAGAGGCGTATATCGCCACCAATGAACACGCCGATAAGGCAGGTAGTTACGCCATACAGGGTTTGGCTGGCAATTGGATTAAACGTATTGATGGCAGTTATTCAGGCGTGATGGGTTTGCCCGCGCATGAAACGGCGATGCTGCTTAAAAAATTAGGTTTTTAAATATAACAGCTTAAAAAGAAAACAAGGTATGCAAATTGGGACAAGAAATATTAATTAACGTAACGCCACAAGAAACGCGCGTCGCCGTGCTAGAGCAGGGTATTGCGCAAGAGCTACATATAGAACGTAGCTCATCACTTGGTATTGTGGGCAATGTGTATCGAGGTAAAGTGTGCCGCGTATTGCCAGGCATGCAATCAGCCTTTGTGGAAATTGGTTTGCAGCGCGCGGCTTTTTTGCATGTGGCCGATATTATGGAATGCCATATTGATGGCGAACCGCCAACTGAACGCTTGATTCAAGATGTGTTGCGCGAAGGTCAATCGATTATTGTGCAAGTGATTAAAGAACCGATTGGCACCAAAGGCGCGCGCTTAACTACTGAGGTGAGTATTGCCGGGCGCTTTTTAGTATTTTTGCCGCATCAAGATCATATCGGCGTTTCGCAGCGCATTGAGGATGAAGAAGAGCGCGAAATGCTGCGTAATCGCCTGCTGGGTTTGTTACCAGAAAAGCGTTCTGGCGGCTTTATTATTCGCACCATGTCAGAAACCGCCAGCGATGCCGAACTGTTGGCCGATATCGATTATTTGCAAAAAGTATGGGCGAAAATCCAGCTAGATAGCCAATCAGCAGGTGAGCGTTCGTTGGTTTTTTACGATTTAAGCCTGCCGCGCCGCATTTTACGCGATGTGGTAAACGATGAAACCGTGAGTATCCGCGTTGATTCGAAAGAAACGTATTTGCAGCTAAAAGAGTTTGCCGATTTGTATGTGTCAAAAGCGGTAAAGCCGCTTTACCATTACCAAGGCGAACGGCCGATTTTTGATTTTTACAGTATTGAGATTGAAATCACGCGCGCACTGGCGCGTAAGGTCGATTTAAAATCAGGTGGCTATTTAATATTTGATCAAACCGAAGCGCTGACCACGGTGGATGTAAATACTGGCAGTTTTGTCAGTGGCAAAAGTTTATCGGATACGATTTATAAGACCAATTTAGAAGCGGTGCAATGCATTGCGCGGCAACTCAGGCTTAGAAATTTAGGCGGTATCATCATTATCGATTTTATTGATATGGATACCGATAGCCAGCGTGAAACCGTGTTGGAAGAGCTTAATAAGGCGGTGAGCATTGACCGCGCGCGTATTAGTGTCAATGGATTTACCTCGCTTGGGCTAGTGGAAATGACGCGCAAACGTACCAGGGAAAGTTTGGCGCATTTGCTGTGCGAGCCGTGCGATGTGTGCCAAGGCCGTGGTGAGCACAAAACGGCGCAGACTATTTGCTATGAAATTATGCGCGAATTACTGCGCGAATCGAAACAATTTAACGCCAAAGAATTTAAAGTGATTGCCTGCACGCGAGTAATTGACATGTTTCTGGATGAAGAGTCGCAAAGCTTGGCTAACCTATCTGACTTTATTCAAAAACGCGTTACTTTGCAGCCTGATAGTCAATACGCCAAAGAGGCGTTTGACATTATTTGGATTTAACTTTTAATGGCCATTTTTGCAGGCGAATATTATTAATGCTATGTTTTTGTAGGTACATTCAAAAATGGCATAGGTGCTAACTGAATGGTTTTTTCAAAATAATCGTTATCTTTATTTATTAAGTCCGATTTGTTGCCAGGTTTAACCGCTTTAATTAATTGCAACAACATTAAATCTAAATTTTGCGCTTGTTTTAATATCACGGAATAATCTTTTTCAACCATTTCTAATTGGCTATGAAGCATATCAGCGCTAATTTTAGCTTGCATTAAATTTTTGGTGCGCTGATCTAAGCTGGCTTTACGCTCGGCCATTTGATTTTTTAATGTAATCAATACATTTTGCAGCCAATGTTTGCAATCTTTTTCGGCTTGGGCAAAAATAGCGCGCGCTTGCGTGCCAAGCCCTAAGTAGAATTTACGCACTAAAAAGTGCTTTTCAGTCAGCACATTAACTGGGTCGGTGCAAAAATCATTGGTTATTTTTTCTAACGCACGCATATTATTCATAAAGCTAGACATATCCAAAGACGGCGGATTAAAAGCCTCAAAGCCATGTTTGGTTTGAAAAACTTGATAAATATTATCGGCCAGCGATTTAATATCGTTGCTTTCAATTAAAACATGCGCTGCTAATTCACTTGCCTGCTTCATCAAATTGCGCATGCCGCGATTTAAGCCAACCGTGGTCCAGCTATCGCCAATTTCTTGGCGACTGGTGACAAGCGTGGTTTCTAAATACGCTTGGCTTAGATGCCGCAATAGTTTTTTGCTAATAAGATTGATATTATCGTTTGCACTATTAAAGGTGGGAATAGATAACTCATAACGTTTTCTATCGCTAACCACTTGGGCCAAAATATGTTTTGAGGCATCCGTATTCTTGCCTCTTAAGCTACGCAATTCATCAGCTTGCGCGCGTAAGCTAGTGAGTTGCTGTTGCACAATTTTGCGTGAAGCCTTAATCATTTCGCTGCATTCGCTGGCGATTGTGCGGCCTAAAATTTCATGCTTGGCTTGAACCATTTGGTTGCCCAATACGGTTTCTAGCTCAATAATGCCGCTTTGTTTAAGCAACGTTTGATTTTTTTTAATTTTGGCAACCAAGGCTTTTTGTGCAGAAACCGCAAATACACTATCAGCCGAAACGCCCAATTGATGCGATGTTATATTGACCTGTTTGGCAATCTCATTAGCTACATCTTGATCGGTTTTTAGCGCGTCCCACAACATATCTATTTTATTTAACAACACCAATTTATACTTGGTGCGGCCTTTTATAAAGGTATTCCAAATCTGCATATCCGATTGCGTAATGCCGGTATCGGTGGCGGTTAAAAACAATACAGCGTGCGCATTGGGGATAATATTAAGGGTTAATTCTGGTTCTGCACCCAGCGTATTTAAGCCTGGGGTATCAATCACCACCAAGCCGCTTTTAAGCAGCGGATGCGGATAATTAATAATAGCGTGCCGCCAAACAGGAATTTTTAGCAAGCCCTGTGTTTCAAGCTCATTAACCATGCTAATGTCTTGCGGATTAAAAAGCCCAAGCGCTTCCGCGTCATTTTGCGTCACTTCTTTTTGCTCAATTAGCTTACGCAATACCGCCTGCATTTCGGCGGGCGAATCCATATTTAGCCTGAATTTTTCCCAAGCATTTGGCGTAGTTTTCAGGTAAGTCAGTGAATCATCGGTGGCGCGTGTGCCAATAGGCAATAATTTAATACAAGGATCTTCGTTGGCATCCCAAAAAATTTCGGTAGGGCACATGGTAGTGCGGCCTGGCTCGCTGGGCAGCAAGCGCTGATTAAAATCGGCAAAAAACAGCGCATTAATCATTTCAGTTTTGCCGCGCGAAAATTCAGCCAAAAACGCCAGCACTAATTGATCGCGCTTTAACATTTCTAAAATGTCATAAAGCCGTAATTCTTGAATCGCATCGCTGTACTGGCTTTTTGCCAGCCAATCGCGGTAATCCGCAATGGTTTGTGTAAGCGAGCTACGCCATTGTTGATACTCTTGAACTTTGGCTTCTAATGGTTGCGTAATCATACTGATATTATAGTGATTAACTCAGAGCCAAAATTGCCTAAGAATAATGTGAACTGTAAACATTTATTATTTTCTTGATTGTTTATAGTTTGATTCTAATGCGTTTTTAGTAATTAAAATAGCCCTAATAACTGTATTTCTAAGCTTTTAAATACCGAAATATTCACCATTTGTAGCAAAATTAACGCAACCAAGGGTGAAAAATCTAAACCATTTGTGCTGGGAATGATACGGCGGATTGGGCTTAAAATCGGTCTGGTTAAAGTATCTAAAACGCCAGCAAAAGGCGAGTGCGGGTTAACCCAGCTTAAAATCACTTGTAGCAAAGTGGCATAAAAGAATACATCTAAGGCAGTGCGCAACACCCCTAAAAAGCTTAAGCCAATCAAACCTAGCCAAGCACCTTGTCCCGCCACGAATAATGGAAAATCGCGCAACATTAAGAGGCTGGATTGCAATAATAATTGCGTAATTAGCGCCAACAAAAGCGTTGATATGTCGATTTTTTTAAAACTGGGAATAAATCGGCGCACTGGCTTTACGGCGAAATCGGTCAGCGTAATGACCATTAATCCTAATGGATTATTAAACGGCGCTCTTAATAGTTGCATAAAAAATCGCAACAAAAACACCAAGGTGAGTAAATTTAAAATGGTGGTGAGTAAAAATTCTAGCGCGGTGCTTAGCATATTAATAAAAGCCTTATTGAATAATCGTGAGTTTAAACGCTAATCTTTGCCTAGCTCAATGCCCAATGTATTGGCGCGTTCGCAGGCTTTTTGCGCTGCAGCATTATGGCTTGCTTTACTTGTGAATTTTCCAAGCTCAACACACCTTGTTCTGTTGTACCACCTTTTGATGTCACTTGCATGCGCAAGGTTTCAATCGGCGTGGTGCTGGCATCGGCTAATAAACTGGCGCCTTTAAAAGTGGCAATACTTAATTCTTTTGCTTGTTGCTCATTTAAGCCTAAATTTAGCGCAGCTTCTTGTAAGGCTTCTATAAAATAAAAAACGTAAGCAGGGCCGCTGCCAGAAATCGCGGTAACCGCGTCTAATTTCTCTTCAGAATCTAGCCAGATAGTGCTGCCAGCCGCTTTTAAAATCTGGTCAGCCAGCGCAATGTGTTTTTTAGATACATTTGGCATAGCAAATAAGCCAGTAATGCCCGCTTGAATTTGCGCAGGTGTGTTGGGCATGGCGCGCACAATGGTTTGATAATCACCCAGCCAGCGGCTTAAATCCGTTAAGCGAATGCCTGCCGCGATTGAAATAATTAAAGCTTGCTTGGACGCGCTATTTAGCAAGGGCGTTAAGTTTTTTGCCAAAGCCGATAATTGCTGCGGCTTAATCGCCAACACAATGGCGCTGCAATCGGCAACAGTGTTTAAATCTGCGCTCACCTGCACGCCAAGCTGCTCTAAAGTGGCCCATTTGCTGACATCGTGTTCTACCACTACGATATCGGACATGTTGAATTTTTTATTTTTTAGGCCCACAATCAAGGCAAATGCCATGTTGCCGCCACCAATAAACGCTAGTTTCATTTAACTTATTCTCATTCTATTGTTCTGGTTGAATTGTTAAAGCAGGCCGTGCACCAAAAATGGCCGACCCAACACGTATGATGGTAGCACCTTCGTGAATCGCTGCCACATAGTCATCCGACATGCCGATGGATAGCGTGTCTAGCAAGAATCCTTGTTGCTTTAGACTATTATATGTATCGGCTACGATTTTAAATTGCGCGCGCTGTGTTTCATAGTCACTTGCAGGCGCTGGAATCGACATCACACCGCGCAATTTTAAATTGGGTAATGCATTTATGGCCATTGCCAGCGCAGCCGCTTCGGCTAAATCCGCGCCACTTTTGCTGGCTTCTAGGCTGCTGTTAATTTGAATACATACATTTAGCGGTGCTAGTGTGTTTGGTCTGGCGTCTGATAATCGTTGCGCAATTTTAAGCCGACCAACCGAATGTACCCAAGCAAAATGCTGGGCAATCAGTTGCGTTTTATTGCTTTGAATTGGGCCAATAAAATGCCATTCAATGTCTAAATCGCTTAATTGCTGCTGCTTGGTGATAGCCTCTTGCACATAGTTTTCGCCAAATAGGCGTTGCCCATTTTGGTAGGCTTCGCGCAGTTTATCGGCTGTTTGCGCTTTGCTAACGGCAAGCAGTTGTACAGCATCGTGGCGATTTGCAGAACGTAATGCGGCACGAATTTTTACTTGAATCGCTTGCAAGGAATCCGCAATTATGGTCATAATTCAAACAGTTTAAGTAATTTGTTTAATGTAACTTATTAATAGTGATAATTTATAGTTTAAATACTCAGGCAAGCCCATATTATAGCAGGAGCCGCACGTGGATATTTCAGATTTACTGGCCTTTTCGGTTAAGAATAAAGCATCGGATTTGCATCTTTCAGCGGGTTTGCCACCAATGATTCGTGTGCATGGCGACATTCGCAAAATTAATGTTCCCGCGCTTGATCACACTCAGGTGCACGGCATGGTGTATGACATCATGAACGATGGTCAGCGCAAGGTGTATGAAGAAACATTAGAATGCGATTTTTCGTTTGAGATTCCCAATTTAGCGCGCTTTCGCGTTAATGCGTTTAACCATATTCGCGGCTCTGGCGCGGTTTTCCGAACCATTCCTTCCAAAATTTTAACGCTAGAGCAATTAAATTGCCCTGCCATTTTTAAAGAAATTGCCAATACGCCGCGCGGCATTGTGCTGGTGACTGGGCCGACTGGTTCAGGTAAATCG
>JAYWCF010000047.1:0-2456 GCA_043780715.1 Methylotenera sp.
TAAAGCCGCCAGAAACCAACATGGTTTTGATGTTGTTGGCCTTGCAGGCTGCTATCCATTCAACCGCGCCAGGGTTGGCTTGCAGGCGTTCGTCAATCACTTGTTGCAACGCAGTTTCGGGCAAGCCTTTTAGCAGGGCTACACGCGCTTTTAAGCTTTGCGCAAAATCTAATTCGCCGCGCATGCTACTTTCAGTAATCGCAGAGACTTGTGGTTTTATGCCCATCATATCGGCAACTTCGTCGATACATTCGATGTTAATCAAGGTCGAATCCATATCCATTACACATAGCCCAAAATGGCTTAAACGCTGCGCATCTGGTACAAGTGCACAATCAATTTGTTGCTCGTCACAGAAAGCTTTAACAGCTTCAACATCTGTATGATTGGTTGGTAAATAATACGCATGCTCTGCAATTTGCATAAATTGCGTGTTGCCGCCAATTAAACGATGAATATGGGTAAGATGCGGCACCGTAATGGCGCGGCTTTGCAAAACTAAGCGCATAAAATATTTATTTTCAATTAAAACGAAATGATAGCATGCACGTCATAACGGTTGGTAAAACTGGTTGTTACTGCATTGGTTGCGATACAAAGTGTAACAAAAACTGTCTTTGCTAATTAACATTGTAATGCTATGATTTTTTGAAATAATTATGTCTTTAAAAATAACTATATAGAAAGCCCGCATGAAAGCCGCAACAAAACAAGAAGCCATCAACTCTACCAACCTAGCTTGGTTAAATTTACCTAATTTACCTAACCCATTAAAAGCGCTATTTGCTGGCTATTTGCTAGTGATTGGCGTTGGTTTACTAATGGCTGGCTTGCAGATTATGCTCACCCACGGCATGGCCGATGGCAAGCCTGGACTTTCGGTGAATGATATTGTGTATAGTTATTATGGTGACCGCAATCACAGTAAACTAGAAAGCATGTTAAACGGCGCGATGAAAGCCAACGCGCCCGATGAAGTGCGCGCCGATATTATTAAGTGGGTACATAAAGGCGCGCCAAAAGCCGATTGGGATGATCATTTTAAAGGCGTTTTTGCGCAACATTGCGTGGCTTGTCACAGCGTTGTGCCCAATATTCCTAATTTTAAGAACTTTGAAGAAGTGCAAATAGTGGCTGCTACCAGCACTGGAGCGACTTGGCAGGCCTTAACCCGCTTGTCGCACATCCACTTATTTGGCATTAGCTTTATCTTCTTTTTGATGGGCTTTGTGTTTAGTTTTGCTGTGGGCGTGCCCAAAAAATTAAAAATATTCGTGATTGGTTTCCCGTTTCTGTTTTTGATTATTGACGTGATGTCTTGGTGGCTGACAAAATTATCGCCAAACTTTGCTTACTTCACCATTATTGGCGGCATTGGTTACAGCTTGGCTTCCACATTTATGTGGTTTACCAGCATGTACCAAATGTTTATTTTATCGCGCAACGGCAAGGTGTATGGCAATGCGTGGGAGCAGGATTTATAGTATATAGATTTAGGCCTAATGACTACGGGCGAATGGCGCAAATAAATGAGGTCATTCGCCCGATTTTATTTGTGCATAGCAACAACGCTAATCACACCATTGTTTTCTAAAATAGCGGAACGTATATCAGCAACACTTTCACAGCCTGCTTGACGCAAAGCCGCATCTAACTCGTGATGTGTTAATTGACATTTGGCCATCACATCTTCGTATAATTGTCCATTATGGATAATGATTTGTGGTCGGCCTTCAATGAGCGCCTCCAGTTTTTTACTTCTATAAGTGGCATATCCCACTAAAAAATTAACGCCCACTAGCACGCCTGCAATTAATAAGCCACCAATAAGCGAGTTATCGCCGCCATTCATCGAATTTTGTACGGCGTTGGATAAGATGAGTAGCATTACCAAATCAAATGGCGCCATTTGCCCAATTTGGCGCTTGCCAGAAATACGTAAAATAAAAATCAAAAAAGCATACACCGCAATGCTGCGTATGACAAGCTCCCACCATGGCACTGCCATATTAAACATCAAGGCACCTTAGATTAAACCAAAATTTAAATCTGTAAAAATTAAATGTGTAATAAAGCGAGTATAGCAAACACAAGACCGCCGCCCGCCATCGCAGCAACACCAATAGTCAATGATTTTTTGCGCGTAAGTAAAGTAATCGCCGCCAATGAAATGGCGATTTGAATAAAGGTCATGGCAAGCGCCCAACGATGATGTACATGCATAGTTGCTTCTGATTGCGCATCAAAGCCTTTAGAATCAGCCTCTAAGGCTTCGGCCTGTTTTTTGATGGTTTTCTTTTCGTCATCGTAACGCGCAATCGATTTTTTATATTTTTCTTGATCTACACTGGGTAACAATAGCGCGATTTCTGCTAAATTTTGCTTATTACTTTTGGCTTGATAGAAGTTCCACTGATTAGCCGCCTCAGTTTTTTTAATGGCAGCATCGTTTTTAA
>JAYWCF010000048.1:0-2452 GCA_043780715.1 Methylotenera sp.
TTTTTAAAGGAGAATGCAATGCCCTATGTGAATATCAAATTAGCAGGCGAAGTAACGCGCGAACAAAAAGCGCAAATCGCCAAAGAAGTCACCGAAACCCTAGAGCGCGTAGCGCATAAACCTAAATCCTATACCTATATTACGTTTGAAGAAGTGGCATATGAAGATTGGGCGATAGGCGGGCAATTGCTGGATGAATGAAGCATAAATTAGCTTGGAGAGTGCTAAAATATTGGCATGTTTGATCCCAAGCCCATTTTAAAAAATCTGCCTAATCTGCCAGGCGTTTATCGCATGATTAACGCGCTAGACGAAGTGATTTATGTTGGTAAAGCCAAAGATATTAAAAAGCGCGTTTCTAGCTATTTTAATAAGAATTTGCCAAGCCCGCGCACACGCATGATGGTGAGTAATATTGTTAAGATTGAAACGACGGTAACCAGAAGCGAAGCAGAAGCGTTGCTGCTTGAAAACAATCTGATTAAAGGCTTAATGCCGCGTTACAACGTGCTGTTTCGCGATGATAAATCTTATCCCTACATCACGCTTACAGGCGACAAATTCTCCCGTTTGGCTTTTCATCGTGGCGCGCAGCGCAAAGGCTCGCGTTATTTCGGCCCTTTTCCGAATAGTGTCGCGGTGCGCGAAAGTATTCAGCTTTTGCAAAAGGTATTTAAATTACGCACTTGCGAAAATACAGTTTTCGCCAATCGCAGCCGTCCTTGTTTGCAATATCAAATTGAGCGTTGTACCGCGCCTTGTGTGGAATACATTACACCTGAAAATTATGCGCACGATGTGAATATGGCGGCGCTGTTTTTAGAAGGCAAAACCAATGAGGTGATTAACACATTGGGTGACAAAATGAATACGGCGGCGGCCAATCAGGAATACGAAATGGCGGTGGTGTTTAGAGACCGCATGCAAGCGCTGCGCCAAGTACAAGCCAAACAATTCGTTAGCGATTTCAGCGTATCGGATGCCGATGTCATTGCTTGCGCCAATATTGCAGGCCAGCATTGCATTAACTTGGTAATGATTCGCGGCGGGCGGCATTTGGGCGATAAAAGCTTTATGCCAAAAAATACGCAAGATGCCGATTTGGTGGAAACCGTAGAAGCGTTTTTAACCCAGCATTATGTGGCGCAAAATACGCCGCCTATGATTGTGTGCGGTGCAGAAGTGGATGCAAAAACGTTTGAATTGGCGTTTAGTGAGCAATCTGGCCGCAAAATTAAAATTATTACCAATGCAATCGGCGATAAACGCGTTTGGCTAAAAATGGCGCAAACCAATGCGGAGCTAGCGCTAACGCAAAAACAAGCCGCCGCAAGCAACCAAGAAGCGCGCCTAATTGCGTTGCGCGAAGCCCTGAATTTACCCGAATCCACAGAACGTATTGAATGCTTTGATATTAGCCACACCATGGGCGAGGCGACGGTAGGCAGTTGCGTGGTGTTCGATAAAGGCAATCTGCAAAATAGTGAATATAGGCGCTATAACATCACAGGCATTATACCAGGAGACGATTACGCGGCGATGCGCGATGTGCTGACGCGGCGCTACAAAAAAGTAGCGGCAGGTGAGGGCGTGCGACCCGATTTAGTGTTTATCGATGGTGGCAAAGGCCAGTTAGGCGTGGCGATTGAAGTGATGCAAGAAGTGGGTTTAGAAGATATTTTACTGGTTGGTATTGCCAAAGGCGAAGAGCGTCGACCTGGGCTGGAAACCATGATTTTTTCAGATACTGGTGAAATGTTAAACCTAGAAAAAGATAATCAAGGCCTACATTTGCTGCAACAAATACGCGATGAAGCACATCGTTTTGCCATCACAGGCCACCGTGCTAAGCGCGCTAAAGCGCGTATCACCTCAAGCTTAGAAGATATTGAAGGTGTGGGCGCTAAACGCCGTAAAGCCCTGCTAACGCGCTTTGGTGGATTAGATGGGGTGAAAAGTGCTAGTATGGATGAAATTGCGCAGGTGGATGGCATTAGTCAAGCCTTGGCAATCAAAATTTACGAACAACTACATTAAGGATACCTTTATAAATTCAATTTTTGTCGTCAAACGGCGTTACTCATGAAAAATAATTCCTTACATATTAACTATATGCCGCGTCATTATTTTTCAATCGCGCCTTGTTTGACTTAAATGCTATAAATTTATAGAGGCATCCTTAACTTTAATAAAGTATAAAAAACAATATGTTGTGGAACATCCCAAACATTCTAACCGTGTTACGAATCGCGCTGATTCCTGTCTTTGTGGGGATATTTTATTTGCCACATAACTTGTATGCGCTGGGAATGACGCCTTCGCACACTTTAAATGTGGCCGCTGCAAGTGTATTTGCGCTAGCCGCGTTTACCGATTGGCTAGATGGTTTTTGGGCCAGACAGTTTAATCAAACCTCAAAGTTTGGCGCCTTTTTAGACCCAGTGGCCGATAA
>JAYWCF010000049.1:0-6932 GCA_043780715.1 Methylotenera sp.
AACCTAAAATTATACTGAGCAACAATAGTAGCGCACTAATAGTAGCGATATAAGAATACCTATAAATAATTAAAAGTTAAGTACGCCAACGTACAGAGCTATTTTAAATTCTAGTAGATGATGCAAACGTTACGGTTACCGATCGTTACGGGGAAGGCATTTATGACCATAAATGACAACCTGCATCTGTTTGAAATTTTATGGAGATTACCAAATGAAACATTTTAAAATCTTGTCAGCTTTGTTGTTGGCACTTGCATTTACCACTATGATGGGTTGCGCTTCAACAGCCACTACATCAGGTACAGGCGAATATATCGATGACACTGTGATTACCACAAAAGTTAAAGCAGCCATCTTAAATGAAGAAACATTGAAATCGGCTGAGATTAATGTTGAAACATTTAAAGGCGTTGTGCAATTAAGTGGCTTTGTTAATTCTCAAGCGGATATTGCAAAAGCAGCACAAGTAGCACGCGCTGTTAAAGGCGTTACATCTGTTAAAAACGATATGCGTTTAAAAGCGAAGTAATAAAAAGCGGCTAATTTAATTTAGCAAGGCTTATTTAAGCGCAAACAAAAAGCGGGCTTTAAGCCTGCTTTTTGTTTGGCAGAAGGCATTGCTGGCTTAAGATTTTTTTACAATTAAAACCATCTATTTGGCATACAGTTTGCATAAAAAATATCAACGCACTTAATAAACGTGTAAAAAAATATAAAAGTTGATTTATGTTCGCTATCGAACGGACAAGTATCTTTTAACAATATAGTATTATTTGTACATTAGTATAATTAAGGTGTCTAGATAAATTTTAACTAGTTATGAGGATTAGGCATGAACTGGAATCAGATTGAAGCTAATTGGGATGAGTTTAAAAAGATTATTAAATACGATTGGGATCAATTAACCGATGCCCAATTAGAACTAGTTGCAGGCAGGCGCGATTTTTTGATTCGCCAAATTCAAACGGCTTATAGCTTAAAAAAAGCCGAAGTTGAAGCCCTACTCAGCGAATGGCAAAACAATCAAATTAATATTGATGGCCATTTTTATCAAGCAAAACCATTTTCAGTCTTACATGCTACGCGCTAAATGCCATGAAAATTTTAAACAAAAAGAAAACGCATTTCATGCAGCCCAGCAAAGATGGGCATCGCAACATAGAATTTGGCACTGTTTCTGAGGTGCAAACTTTAATTAACGCAATTTTGGATGCCAAGCAAGCAAAAGATTCCACTAATCAAACTACTAGCAATCCAACTTATAGTAATCAAAACAGTAGTTATTTTCGGGCGCTTGAAAAGGAGCAATCTGAAAAACTTAATCATTAATACAATAAAGAATGCACATACATGAATCTAAAATTAAATTTTTTGCTACCCGATATAAAAGTAGCAAACCAAGCTAGCCAAGCCATGTTGTTGGCGCGGGTAGAAGATAAAGATGTGTGTTTTTTAGCTAGACCAGGTACTAATTTAGGTAAATTACAACCAGCCACCGCGATTGAGGCAACAAACACCATTAACGAAGGCCTAAAAGGCGTATTGATGGGCGCTGGTTTAGGCTTGCTAGGCGGCTTGTATGTGTTGTATTTTCCAGCTTGGGTAACTGAATCGCCGCTGTGGTTTACCAACGCAAGTGATTGGGTGATTTTAAGCGTGACCACTTTAATTGGCGCGCTTACCGCTGCCTTTGGCGCTGCGATATTGGGCTTTAATATTTTAAATACCGATTTAGCCAAATACCAAAGCAGAATTGATGACGGTGCTGTTTTAATGATTGTGACAGTGCCTTATCAGCGCGCTAAAGAAATTCACAAAATTGTCAGCAAATTACATTTGAAATTCTAGCTTTAAGATCTAGTTTTAACAGCAACTTCTAAATTGACAGCAATTTGAAACTGTCAAATTACTGTCAATTATGTCGGTTCTAACACCACATTGCTTAATAAAAACTGCTTGGCAAACTCGGCGGCGCTTAGTGCTGGGCTAAACAAGTAGCCTTGGCCTTCCTCACAGTTGCGGCTTTTTAAAAAATCCAGCTGTACCTTATTCTCAATCCCTTCGGCAATCACCCGCAATTTAAGGCTGTTGCCCATGCTAATAATCGCGCTCACAATAATGCCTTCATCCGACGCAGCCGTAATGCGATGCACAAACGATTGATCGATTTTAAGCATATCAATTGGAAATTGTTGCAAATAACTTAAGCTAGAATAGCCAGTACCAAAATCGTCTACCGCCAATTTAATGCCCATTTGTTTTAATTGCAGCAAAATCGCCGTGCTCGATTCCGCATCGCGCATCAGTACGCTTTCGGTGATTTCTAACTCTAAATGATGCGCAGGTAGCTGAGTTTCGGCTAATATTTTGCGCACGCCGCTGACAAAATCTTTTTGTAAAAACTCTTTTGCCGAAATATTAATGGCAATCGTCACCGCAGGCAGGTGGTTATCTAGCCACATTTTGGCTTGCTCGCAGGCTTCGCGCATCACCCAGCATCCTATTTGAATAATCAAACCAGTTTCTTCTGCAATGCCAATGAAAGTGTCTGGCGATACTTCGCCCCACTCAGGGTGTTGCCACCGCAACAAGCATTCCACGCCGGATATTTGGTTGGTAGTAAGGTTAAATTTAGGTTGATAGTGCAGCTCAAATTGCTTTTTCTCAAGCGCCACTCTTAAATCGGCCTCAATCACCAAGCGTTGCACAGCGTGCGTATTCATCTCATTTTTAAAAAACTGGTAATTATTGCGGCCTTTTTCTTTGGCATGGTACATGGCTGTATCCGCGCTTTTTAGCAGCGTTTCGGCATCTAAACCATCTTGCGGATATATGCTAATGCCAATGCTGGTAGTGATATACAGCTGACATTTTCCCACCATATGTGGCAAAGTTAGCTGCTCTAAAATCTTTTCAGCGGTCAGTTCGGCATGCTTATTGTTTTGTCTATCATCCAACAGAATAATAAACTCATCGCCACCTTGGCGGCTAACCGTATCGGTATTGCGCACACACGCTTTTAGCCGTTTTGATACTGATTGCAAAAGCTTATCGCCAGAAGCGTGGCCTAAAGAATCGTTAATGTGTTTAAAGTTATCTAAATCTAAAAAAAGCAGCGCCACTTGCGAGCCATAGCGGTCGGCTGAGGCAATTGCTTGCTCAATACGGTCATTTAATAAAACGCGGTTAGGCAGGCTGGTTAAAAAGTCATGCTGGGCTAAATAAGTCATTTTCGCCGTCATGGCTTTAGATGCGCTCACATCGTTAAACACAATCACAGCGCCAGTTACTTCGCCATCGGTGTCTTGAATAGGTGATGTGGAATCAGCAATTTCAATTTCGGTGCCGTCGCGCGCGATTAATACCGCATCTTCGGCTAAGCCCATTGGCATTTTGGTTTGCAATACCAATTCAACAGGGTTTTGTGTTGGCTCGCGCGTTCTGCCATTAATTACATGAAACACGCGGCTAATCGGGTGGCCGCTAGCTTCCTCGCGTGACCAGCCGGTTATCTTTTCGGCTGCCATGTTTAGGTATTCAATATTGCCATTAATATCGGTATAAATTACCGCGTCACTAATGGAATTAAGTGCAATTTCAGCTCTCAATTTTTCTTTAAAAAGATTATCTTTAATAATGATGGGTTTGATAAGTTTTTTAATAATCAGTCCAGAAAAACCGATTTAGCCTGATTAAAATCATGCGTAAAAAGCCTGCTTAACACCTAATATTGCCTTGCCATTGGCAATGGTAATCTTGGCACTTGTAGCGATGCACGGTGACAAATAAACTAATAATACGATCGGTATAGCGGCGGCGAATACGCACCGCGTAGCCTGAACAAATGGGACACTTACAGTTACTAATAGACATGGTGAGTCTCACAAAATATAATATTGTTAATGCACAATATATAGTGTTTATTTTGCAAGTCTGTACGTTGCCGAACAAATTGATTAGTGAGCTAAATAACAGTATTTGGTGCTATGTACGTTATCGTACCGATACTAAATTGTTTAAGGTCTACACTCTGCGCACCTATCATCATATATAAGGATTTTTCGTGAACAATTTCATATTAACAGCTTCAATTATTGGTTTATTAAGCTTAACCGCTTGCGACAAACCAACAGTAGTCAACGTGCCAGGTGAAAAAGAAACAGTAGTTGTGCCAGGTCCAGCAGGCCCAGCCGGTGCTACAGGTAATACTGGCAGCACTGGCGATACTGGCCGTACAGGCAACACTGGCAGCACAGGCAGTACTGGTGCAACCGGCGAAACAGGTGGCGACACAACTATTATCGTTGCACCAACAGAACCCGCTAAACCATAATTTTCAAGCAGAAGATTCAAACATAGTGTTTAAAATAAGATATGAAAATTTGATTTAATTTTTCAAGGGGATCGTCATGAGTTTAGGTACCATACTACTAATCGTTTTAATCTTAATGTTGATTGGCGCTTTTCCGGGCTGGTCGCATAGTAAAAGCTGGGGTTACGGCCCAAGCGGCGGTCTTGGCTTAGTGGTTATTATTTTGATTGTTCTATTATTAATGGGTCGAATTTGATAATGAAAAATAATGAAGGTTTAAATCAAGCTCAAGGTTGGTTTCAACCTTCATTACGCTTATTGGCGCTTAGTGTAAGCGCCCTGTTTTTAAGTGCATGCGGCGAAGTGGCTAGTTTGCCATTTTCTGCAGGCGTGGGTGCAAATCCCACTTTGCCTTCCCCTCATAAAACCCTTATCCCCACTGTAAATATTGCGCCGGCCCAGGGCTGGCCACAAAATACAACGCCTGTTGCTGCAGCTGGTACAAGGGTAACGGCTTTTGCTAGTGGATTAAATCACCCGCGTTGGATGACAGTATTACCCAATGGCGACGTGTTGGTGGCTGAAACCAATGGACCACCAAAAGCAGAAGGCGGCGGAATTAGAGCTTGGGTAATGGGTATAGTAATGAAACGTGCAGGTGCTGCCGTGCCAAGCCCAAACCGCATTACTTTGTTGCGCGATGCCGATAATGACGGTACAGCCGATGTGCGTTTGGCGTTTTTAGAAGATTTGCATTCACCTTTTGGTATGGCCTTAGTGGGCAATTACTTATATGTGGCCAATGCAAACGCAATAGTGCGTTTTAACTACGCCGAAGGTGACAAAAAAATTACCGGCGCAGGCGAAAAAATAATCGATTTACCCAGTGGCATTAATCATCACTGGACCAAAAATATTATTGCAAATGCCGATGGCACCAAACTTTATGCCACTGTAGGATCCAACAGTAATGTGGCCGAAAATGGCATGCATATTGAAGTGGAGCGCGCGGCTATTTTAGAAGTAGACCTTAATACCAATCGCTACCGCATTTTTGCCTCTGGTTTACGCAACCCTAACGGCATGGCTTGGGAGCCAAGCAGCAATACTTTATTTACCGTTGTGAATGAGCGCGATGAAATTGGCAGCGATTTAGTGCCAGATTATTTAACATCGGTGCAAGACGGTGCTTTTTACGGCTGGCCTTATAGCTATTATGGCCAACATGTTGATGAGCGCGTGCAGCCACAGCAGCCGGATTTGGTGGCTAAAGCCATATCGCCCGATTATGCACTTGGTACACATACCGCGTCACTTGGTTTAGCTGCATCGCAAGGCACAAGCTTGCCCAGCACCTTTTCAAACGGCATGTTTATTGGCCAGCACGGTTCTTGGAATCGTAAACCACTGAGTGGCTATAAAGTGATTTATGTGCCATTTGTGAGTGGCAAGCCAGCAGGGCAGCCAATTGATGTGTTAACTGGTTTTGTAAGCAAAAATGGCGATGCTTATGGCCGACCCGTTGGCGTGGTTTTAGATAAAACAGGTGCCTTGCTAGTGGCCGATGATGTGGGTAATACCATTTGGCGCGTAACGGCCAGCAAAGCGTTAACGGTTTCAGCTTCGTCAGACATAATTTCATCAACTACAAATTTATCAACCATGCCTTAATCTTGCGCATTGAAAAAATACTAATAAATCATCGGCTAGATTAATAAAGGAAATACCCGTGTTAAGATTTTTGCCTGCTTATTTAGCCATTATTGTGCTTATGTTTATTTTAGATATTGTTTGGTTAAGCATGATTGCGCAGCCGCTTTATCAACAAGGCATTGGCCATTTAATGGCAGCCAAACCTAATTTATTATTCGCCGGCCTGTTTTATATGGTGTATGTGTTTGGTTTAGTGTGGTTTGCGCTTATGCCAAACCGCCATCATAGAGGCTTAAAAAACACCTTTGCCGCCGCGGCTATTTTTGGTTTTTGCGTTTACGCCAGCTACGATCTAACCAATTTGGCTTTGTTAAAAGATTGGCCTTTAAGCTTATCGATTATTGATATTACTTGGGGCACCATGCTAAGCGGGGTGAGTGCAGCGTTTGGTAAATGGGTTTTTAACCGCATGAATCGTATTTACTAATACAACCTTAAAGCACAGCCATTTAACGCTCGTTTGAGTGGCCAATCACACCTAAAATTAACTTAACCACGCCATACATCAACCAAGACATGGCGCGTTTAAGCGTGTTTCTTTTCAGCCACTCTTGCGCCGAAACAGCTACCGATTCTTGCTGAATGGATTGCATAATTTCGGCGCGTAATTCACTGGCAAAAGCGCTGTCTTGCACCACAATATTGGCTTCGCGCGCTAGCAACATGCTAAATGGATCAATATTAGATGAGCCAACTGTGGCCCAAGTGCTGTCAATTACCGCCACTTTGCAATGCATATAACTTTTGCGATATTCAACAATATTAATGCCGCTTTTTAAAAACACAGTGTAAAACGCATGCGTTGCCAGCATTAAAAAATATTCCATGCGACCTTGTAACAATAACTGCACTTTTACGCCGCGATTAGCGGATTTAATCAAGGCTTGCCTAAAACGCCTGCCAG
>JAYWCF010000050.1:0-2433 GCA_043780715.1 Methylotenera sp.
ATTCAAAGTAGCATGAAAGTGAAAGACCCGTTTGCGCTAGAACTGGCTTATACGCGCGGTATGATGGGTTTTTTGCTGTTTTCAGATGCAGTTAGAAATGTGTTAACCATTGGTTTAGGCGGCGGCTCTGTACCTAAATATATCTATGCTAATTGCGTTAATATTGAGCAAACCATTGTCGAAATCAATCCGCAAATTATCAGCATTGCGCGCAGCCATTTTTATGTGCCCGATAATGAAGATAGATTTAATGTGATGGAAGGCGATGGGATTGCCTACTTGGCCGATAACCCAAATAGCGCGGATTGTTTGATGATTGACGCGTTTGATAGCTTTGGCATTCCGCCCAATTTTTGTAGCCAAGACTTTTTTGATAGCTGTGAAATGGCGCTGACAAATAATGGTATTTTTGCCATTAACCTGTGGGGCAGTGACAAAAACTTTGATATTTATTTGCAACGTATTGAGCAGAGTTTTAATAATCAAACCTTAATGTTGCCAACAGGCAAGCCGGGCAATATTGTAGTGTTTGGTTTTAAGAGTGATTCTAAGTTTAATAGCGCAAAACTGAATCCAAAAAAACTAAAAGAACGCGCAAAAGTGTTAGAAGAAACGCACAATATCGAATTTTCAAGCTTTGTTGAAAAGTTGTGCGAACATAATAGCCATAATATAAATAGTCTACTTAGAATAAATGAGGGCCTTTAGCAATGCAAAGTTTGGGATGTAGTACAAGGCGCGAGGCGCGCAGAAACCGAGATAGTATGAGTGATACAGCGAGGTTGCGAGCACCTCGCAACGCCGTAATACGCCCAAAATTTGCTTTGATAAAGGCTCTCACATGATGAATCAATATTTTGCTACATGCCCGCGCGGCCTAGAAGCCTTGCTGGTGAACGAGCTAAAAGCCAGCAACGCAAAAGACATTAAGCCAACCGATGGCGGTGTTGGCTTTGCGGGCGAGTTAAGTGTGTGTTATCACGCCAATTTGCACTCACGCATTGCCACGCGAATTTTAATGCAAGCAGCGCAGGGCAAATACGCCACTGAAGAAGATTTATATCAAGCCGCCTATAAGCTCAATTGGCCGAATTGGTTTGATGTAAAGCACGATTTTATGGTGAAAGTGACAGGCGTAAAATGCCCACTTAAAAGCCTAGAATTTGCCACGCTACGCATTAAAGACGCGGTGTGCGATAAGTTCAGGCAAGTGGTGAATTCGCGCCCTTACATTGACACCAAAACGCCAGCGGTACGCATTCATGCTTATTTAACGGCGGATAGTTACGTTTATTATGTGGATACTTCGGGTGACGCGTTGTATCAGCGCGGTAACCGTAAAGCCAGCATTGAAGCGCCGTTGCGTGAAAACTTGGCAGCAGGTATTTTGCAGTTAAGCGGTTGGCAAGTAGGCCAGCCTTTGCTAGATCCCATGTGTGGTAGCGGAACGTTTTTGCTAGAAGCGGCCATGATGGCGCTGGATATTGCACCTGGTTTAAGGCGCGATTTTGGCTTTGAAAAGCTCAAAAACTTTGAATCAGATACTTGGAAAAAAATCAAAAATACCGCACTTAAAAATGCCAAACCAGTCACGTTTCAAAAATTATATGGCTCAGATAGCGATTTACGTGCGGTGCGTGTGGCTAAGCAGAATTTGACAGAAGCAGGCTTGAATGATGCCGTGCAATTAGCACAAACCAATATCACCGAAGTGGTGCCGCCAGCCGATAGCGGCGTGCTGGTTGCCAACCCGCCATATGGCGTGCGTATTGGCGAAGATGAAGAATTGGCTTTGCTGTACCCCAAAATGGGTGAAGCGTTAAAACGCAAATTTGCCGGCTGGAATACCTACTTTTTAACCAACGATTTACGCCTGCCAAAATTAATGCGCTTAACGCCAAGCAAGCGTACGCCGCTGTTTAATGGGCCATTGGAATGCCGATTATTTGAAATTAAAATGGTGGCGGGAAGTAATAGAAAGTAGCTAAATATAAATAGACCGTCATTTTGAGCAGCCTTTAAATGCTAGGGCTTAGCCCACAGCGGGAAGAATCCAGAATTTATCTCACGCAGCCAAAAACTAGATCTTTCGCTACGCTCAAGATGACAGTAGGAGATGGTATGAGTAATCAAGATTCACTGGATAATTTACGCGCGCGAATAAACGCTTTTGTAAATGAGCGCGATTGGGCGCAGTTTCATACACCTAAAAATCTGGCGATGGCGATGATTGTAGAAGCGGCTGAATTAGTTGAGCAATTTCAATGGGATACGCCAGCAGAAAGTCAGCAATTATCGCCCGAAAAGCGCGAAGCAGTGAGCCATGAATTAGCCGATACGTTTGTGTATTTGCTTAGAATTGCGGAAGTTTTAGATATCGATTTGATTACTGCTGCCAATCAAAAAATTGAATTAAATGCCTTGAAATACCCA
>JAYWCF010000051.1:0-2432 GCA_043780715.1 Methylotenera sp.
TTTTGAATTTTTCGGCATAAAGCTGGCGATTAACAATCACATGCGCATCATCATTCCATGCCGTTTCAGATGCGGCTTGCACGGCTGGATTCATGGCGCAACCATGATAGGTGCGGTAAAGCGTAAAGGCTTCAATAATCTTTGCATCGCCCGCCACAAAGCCAGAGCGCATGCCGGGCACGTTTGAGCGTTTAGAAAGTGAGCTAAAAACCACCAAGTTTTTATAATCTCTGCCCAATTGATGTGCGGCTTGCAAAGCGCCTAATGGCGGCTTGGCTTCATCAAAATAAATTTCGGCATAACATTCATCGGCGGCAATCACAAAACCATATTGGTCCGATAATTCAAATAAAGTTTTCCATTGCGCCAAGCTCATCACTTTGCCAGAAGGGTTGCCTGGGCTACACACATAGACCAATTGCGTGCGATTCAATATGTCTGCAGGCACTCTGGCAAAATCCATGGCATGACCATGCTTAGGATCTTTATGGGGCGTGGTATTTAAAAAGTAGGGCTCAGCACCGGCTAAAAACGCTGCGCCTTCATAAATTTGATAAAACGGATTAGGCGAAATTACAATCGGTTTATTCTTACTGCGGTCAATCACCACTTGCGCAAAGGCAAATAGCGCTTCGCGGCTGCCAGTAACAGGCAAAATGCTGTTTTCTGGATTAGGTGCAGGTAAGTTATAGCGCCGCGCGATCCATTGTGATATTGCCGTGCGTAGCGCCAAACTGCCAATAGTCGTGGGATAATTAGCCAAGCCAGCCAAGTTATTTACCAACGCATCGGTAATTAGTTTTGGCGTGCTATGTTTCGGCTCACCAATCGACAAATTAATCGGTTTGAATGCTGGGTTTGGTGTTGTGCCAGCAAACAAATCACGCAAGCGTTGAAATGGGTATGGCTGCAGTAAGTTAAGGTTTGGATTTAATGTGTTTTTAGTCATACCGTTATTATAATTTAGGATGCAATTAATTGGTTAATACAGTAGGTAGTGCAAGCAAACAAAATTATTTAGCCATATTTGGATTGTTATTTGGCGCAATGTGCTGGGGCATTATTTGGTATCCGTATCGGCTGATGAACGATGCAGGAGTTTCTGGCATTGCCTCTAGTTTTTATACCTACCTTATTGCCATTATTTTAGGCGCAGTTTTGTTTGCCAAGCATTGGCGCGGTGTATTCAGCTTGCCTAAAAGCGCCATTTGGCTATGCATTATTGCCGGCTGGACCAATTTAAGTTATGTGCTGGCGGTGATTGACGGCGAAGTGATGCGGGTGATGCTGTTATTTTATTTATCACCACTTTGGACCTTGCTTTTAGCGCATTTTTGGTTAAAAGAGAGCATCTCAAAAGCAGGCTTTATTTCAATCGCTATTGCCATGCTGGGCGCTTACATTATGCTGGCAGACCCGTTTAATCGCCATTCTAACTTTTTGCCCTTGCCGCAAAACCAATCCGAATGGCTGGCATTATCGGCTGGCATTGGCTTTTCGTTTACTAATGTCATCACACGTAAATCGGTGCATTTGAGTTTGGCCGCAAAATGCATGTTGGTGTGGGTTGGGGTGGCAGTTATGTCTTTATTGTTCATCCCGTTTTTGGGTTTGTTAGATTTAAATACGCACTTTCCTAGCCCCAGTTTTTTTACCTTAAATAATTGGTTAATCATGGGATTAATCGCCATATTGTTGATGGCAGCGACTTTATTTGTGCAATATGGTGTGACTAAAATCACCGCATCACGCGCATCGGTATTATTTTTGTTTGAGCTGGTTGTGGCCGCCATTGCCGCGTATTACTTGGCTAACGAGGCCATGATGCTGAATGAATGGATAGGCGGGGGGCTTATTATTGCGGCAGGTTTATTGGCGGCTTTTAATCACCAAGATTAATGGCCGCCAATAACTGGATTAATTAAAACTTGCTATGTTATGCACTAAATTATGCACTAAAATTTCTTGAGCCTTCAGCCGCAAAACGTATTTTTAGTGATAAATCATTGCGCGAATCGGCATTGGCTAGCGCGTGATCTTCACTAATTTTGCCATCGCTATAAAGTTTAAATAGCGATTGATCGAATGTCACCATGCCAATATCGTTGTTATCGGCCATGATGTCTTTCATTTCGTTTAACTTTTGTTTTTGAATAAGCTCGGACATATAAGGTGAATTAATCATCACCTCAACCGCGGCGGCGCGTTTTTGCGTAATCCCAGGCACCAAGCGTTGCGAAATAATGCCCACCATATTTAGCGATAAACCCAGTAATAAGCCTTGTTTAGCATCGTTTGGAAAGAACGAAATCACGCGCTCTAGGGCTTGATTGGCGTTATTGGCATGCAAGGTAGCTAAACATAAATGCCCTGTTTCCGCGTAGGCCAAGGCTTGCTTCATGCTGTCCATATCGCGCACTTCACCAATTAAA
>JAYWCF010000052.1:0-2428 GCA_043780715.1 Methylotenera sp.
CGATTGCTCAGCGCTCATGAAGTTATCACGTTCAGTATCACGATCAATTTCTTCTGTCGTTCTACCCGTGTGATGCGCCAAAATGCCGTTTAATTTTCCACGCAGATACATAATTTCTTTGGCATGAATTTGAATATCAGTTGATTGGCCTGAAAAACCGCCAGATGGCTGATGAATCATCACGCGTGAGTTAGGCAAACTAAAACGTTTACCTTTTGCGCCAGCCGCCAACAAAAACGCACCCATACTAGCCGCTTGACCAATACAAAGCGTGCTTACATCTGGTTTGATAAACTGCATCGTGTCATAAATTGACATACCAGCCGTAACCGAACCGCCAGGTGAATTAATGTATAAAGAAATATCTTTATCAGGATTTTCCGCTTCAAGAAAAAGCAATTGAGCCACCACTAAATTGGCTGTCATATCATTAACAGGACCAACCAAAAAAATGACGCGTTCTTTTAATAAACGTGAATAAATATCATAAGAACGCTCACCACGACCGCTTTGCTCAACCACCATTGGGATTAAACCCAAACCTTGCGGTTCCATGCTGTTACTTGTATTCACGTTATTGCCTGAATTCACATTAAAATCACTTATATTATTGAACATGCTGTTTGCTAATCCTAATTTATACGGTATTGCTAATACGACCTATTGACCAGCCATTAATTCATCAAACTTGATTTTTTTGGCGGTTACTTTTGCTTTATCCAGCACCCAGTTCACAGCGTTTTCTTCTGTAGCTAAAGCAGCGGGTTCATCTAGACGTTTTACATCGGAATAGTACCAACTTACTAACTCGCTTGGCTTTTCAAAGCTTTGCGCAAAAGTATCCACCATTGCACGTACTTGGTCTGCCGATGCTTGTAAATTATTGCTATTCACTAACTCGCTTAAAATTAAACGCAACGCAGTGCTACGTTTAGCTTGCTCTTCAAACATGGCAGGCTCTAATTGAATCGCTTTAGGATCCATGCCGCGTTGTTGCAGATTTTGCGCTGTTTGTTGCATCATTCGATTAATCTCAGCGTTTACTAACGCTTTTGGCGTTTCAATATTTGAATCAGCCACAAGTGCTTGAAATACTTGTTCTTTTACGCGCGCTTTAAGGCGTTTTTCTACTTCTTGCTCTAAGCTTGCTTTGATCTCGACTTGCATTTTTTTAACATCGCCGTCATCAATACCTAAACTTTTTGCGAATTCAGCATCAATTTCCGGCAACACTGGCTGTGAAACTTGATTATAAGTAACGGCATAACTCACTGTTTTACCGGCTAGTTGCGCTGGGTTATGGTCAGCTGGGTAGCTAATTTCAAACACTTTAGTAGCACCAGTTTTGCCACCGGCTAAATGTTCATCAAACTCAGCAATACGGCCTGGCTCGCCCAGTACTAAATCAATGCCTGTTTCGCCAGTGCTTTCAACTTGTTGGCCGTCAATGCTAGCTACCAATACCACATTAATTTGGTCACCTTTTTTGGCCGCGCGTTTTACTGGCTCAAACGTAACACGTTGTTTTACAAGCACATCTAACGTTTTTTCAACATCCGCTTCAGATACTTCTAAAGTTGGTTTTTCGATTTTAAGTTTGCTTAAATCGTTTAGTTTCACTTCAGGAAACACTTCAAATGTGGCGGTATATTCAAAATCGGTAGCCGCTTCAGCGAATGGTTTGTGCTCAATATTTGGGAATCCTGCAACGCGCAATTTATTTTCTTGCACAGCGTTGCCAAAACTGCTTTCAACTGCTTGAGAGTAAACCTCATCGCGCACTTGATCACCGTAATGCTGATTAACCAAACCAATAGGCGCTTTGCCCGGCCTAAAACCAGAAAATTTAGCCGTACGGGAGATTTGCGTCAGCCTTTGTTTAATCTGGCCTTCAAGCGGTGCCAACGGTACTTTAACTGTTATGCGACGTTCTAAGTTGCTGATTGTTTCGAGCGATGCTGCCATGTTGCAATTCCTGTAAAAGTGTCACTTAAATGAGTTAAGCAACGATTAATGGTTAAAAGTTAACAAAGTTAAGACTTAAAAATATAAATTCAGTTTTAATAAAATCTTATTTGAACCTGAATTTAATTGTTTAATTAAACCTTACTTTAAGCAAGATTTAATGGTGTTGAGATAATAAAATAGCCTTGAAATATATCACATACTAGGTTTGAAATAAACGAATTTAAATCATATACATGAATATTAATGCCATTATCGCCTACTTTAAAATCACTTATTTAACACATTAATTAAAAACGTAAATCAGCCTTTAAATCATCCTCATGCTCTAATCCAACCGCTATTCTGACTAAATTATCGCTAATGCCTGCCTCTAATCTGGCCTCAGCTGTAATGCGGCTGTGCGTTGTGGTCGCAGGATGCGTAATGGTACTTTTTGCGTCACCCAAATTTGCGGTAATTG
>JAYWCF010000053.1:0-2413 GCA_043780715.1 Methylotenera sp.
CCGAAGTGGCACCCAAAAATGGTGAGGCGGTGGTGATTAAAAATTATCCCAATGCATTCTGGCACACCACTTTAGAAGCGCAACTTAAAGCCTTAGGAGTTGAAAACGTGGTGTTGGTTGGTTTTATGACGCATATGTGCATTAACTCCAGCGCGCGTGGCGCTTTTAATTTGGGCTTTAAACCTACCGTGGTAGCCAGTGCCTGCGCAACCCGCAGTTTAGTTGGCTCACAAGGCAAAGTGATTGATGCACAAACCATGCACGATAGCGCGCTAGCGGCAGTGAGGGATTTGTTTGCAGTGGTGGTGGATGATGTAGCTGGTTTAAAAGTTTAGTTATTTAAGGCCATAAAAAAGCCAAGCAACCGCTTGGCTTTTTTGATTTTAATTAAGCAAACGAGCTATAAATCTTGCTCCCAAGCGTTGCCATAAACCTTACCTTTGCGCGATAAAATAAACATTTGGTACATGCTGGTGACCCACATAAAAGTAGACGCAATGCTGTAGCCAATGCCGCCAACAATGGTTAAGAAAGCAAAGCCAGGCGCTAATTTAGTTAGCCACCAAGATAAAATATCGATAATTAAAAAGGCAAACGGGAAGGCGATAGCGATAATTTTTAGTTTTTTGGGCACGCCAACAGCAAAGCTAAAAATAAAGCCGATAAAAAAGAAGATAAAGCTTATACCAAATAAATGGATATGCGAAATACGCGTTAGGCTGGTAAAGCTGGCGCCCTCACTGGTGGCCGCTACTTTTTGCACTTCTTCAAAATTAGTAAAGTTGGGAATATTAGGCACTACGCTATGGCAAGCCACACAATGTTGCGCGAAAACGCCTTTAAAATGCGCATCCCAATCGTCTTTTGGCGCGCCTTTGTGCACCCATTGAATAATATCGGCACGCACCGCATCGGGTGCGTTGGCCTTCATGGCGCCATTAAGCATGCTTTCTAATTTGCTGTGCGTGCGGTCGCCATAATAGCTGTACACAATATCGTTTTTAGATAAACCCACCTTGCCATCGGCCATGCCGTGCGTCAGCATAATTTGCAAACCTGCCATCATTAAGCCTACGCCAACCACCAATAAATAGCCTGTAAACAAGGCTTTAATGGGCGCGGGCATATTGGGTAAATTAAGCCATGCTAAATTTTCGGGTATTGGTTTCATTGCGGTTCACTCAAATTAACAATAGTAAAATTATTATAGGTGAGATGTGCAAGCTACACTAGCGCAAACCAACGTTGATTGAAAATTGAACTGATATAATTACGCTACTTAAAGAAATCAGGATGTTGTTATGCGTTTAGTTGTTCAAGGCCGCGCCATTACTGTGGCGCATCTCACCCATATTCATCGTTTAATCGGCGGTAGCACGCAATTTATGCAAGTGGGCGAATTTAGCTATTATTTGCCTACTCAAACCAACGATGTTGATGCGATTAAAGTATTTTGTGCCGAACAGAAAATTGATTGCGCATTGGTGCCGGACAGCCAACGTTTAAGCCATTTTGGCTTATGCGTAATGGACATGGATTCGACTTTAATCAGCATTGAATGCATTGATGAAATTGCCGATATGATGCAAATTAAGCCACAAATTTCGGCGATAACTGAAGCCGCTATGCGCGGCGAATTAGATTTTGCAGAAAGCTTAAAACAACGCGTGGCTTTATTAAAAGGCTTGCCAGAAGCCGCATTGCAGCGCGTAATTGATGAACGCTTAAAACTAAACCCTGGCGCCCAAGAGTGGATTGCGGCTTGCAAAGCCAACAATATTAAAACCATGGTAGTTTCTGGTGGCTTTACGTTTTTTGCCAACCATGTGCAGCAATTGCTGGGTTTAGATTATGCAGTATCCAACACATTAGAAATTGTGGATGGTAAATTAACCGGCCAAATTGTTGGTGACATTGTGGATGCTGAACGCAAAGCGCAAGAGCTTGTAAAGTTGCGCGATTATTTAGGCTTAAAAGCCGACCAAACCATTGCTATTGGTGACGGTGCAAACGACTTGAAAATGATGGCAGTTGCCGCCGCTGGCGTGGCTTACCATGCAAAACCAGTGGTGCAAGCGCAAGCTACTTATGCGCTAAATTTTAATGGCTTAGATGCGGTCGCCGCTTTGTTTACGGCCTAGCTTTTCTTGTAGTAAAGCTTTGCTTAACCCTAGTTTAGCAAAGCCAATTCTGCTTCACTAAAACCGGCTTGGCGCCTTGCCTCCATATTAAAAGGCGGACGTAACTTAGGTGCGGCATATTGAATTCTTAGCGTTTCAAAAGTATTAATCGGTTCTAATTGGCGTTGCTGGCATAGCCAATTAAACCAAACATTACCAATTGCGACATGACCAATTTCATCGCGTAAAATAATGGTTAAAATTTCAGCCATTTTTAAATCACCAATTTGCAC
>JAYWCF010000054.1:0-2411 GCA_043780715.1 Methylotenera sp.
TTGAAACAATCATTATACGAAGCAGTAAAGTAGAAAAAACATGAGTGAAATTAAACGGCAGTTTGACAATAGTCAAGCCTATCAAACCCAAGCGGTACAAGCCGTTATTCAAGTGTTTGACGGCCAGCCTCTGGCGAGTGGCGCATTTGAAATGCCGCTAGGCGATGCAGGCATCAATAGTAGTTTGGCTTTTTCTGAAAAAGGCATTGCTAATCAATTATTACTGAATAACGCGCAAGTATTAACCAACCTACAAAGTGTGCAAAAGTTAAACGAAATTGAAGGCTCAAACGCGCTTGTACCTTGTTTATCAGCCAATCAAAAAGAAACTTTTACGCGCTTAAATTTTAGCATCGAGATGGAAACAGGCACGGGTAAAACTTATACGTTTATTCGCACCATTTACGAACTCAATAAAACCTATGGTTTTAAAAAGTTTGTGATTGTGGTGCCAAGTGTTGCAATACGCGAAGGCGCGCTAGAAAACCTAAAAAGTACGCACACGCATTTTCAAGACTTATACGAAAAACCACCCGTTAATTTTGTACTGTACGACAGCCGTAATTTAACCGCGTTGCGTAATTTTTCCATGAGCAATGCCATACAAATTTTGGTGATTAATATTGATAGTTGTACCAAAGATAACAACGTAATCAATACAACGCGTGAAAATGGCATTAAGCCGATTGAGTATATCCAAGCAACAAACCCAAGTGTAATTGTGGATGAGCCACAAAACTTTGAAACGGATATTCGCAAAGCGGCAATTCAAGAGTTAAACCCACTTTGCACTTTGCGTTATTCTGCTACGCATAAAAATCCGTATAACTTGCTGTATAGCTTAAACCCAGTGCAGGCTTATGATTTGGGTCTGGTGAAGCAAATTGAGGTAGATGGCATTACCGCCGAGGCCAATTACAATGCGGCTTATATTAAGTTTGAGGCAGTTAAAAAAGGTAAAACCGCTAGCGGAACGGCGATTCAACTTACCATTAACGCCAACACGGCGCAGGGCGTCAAGCCTAAAACCATAACCATTAAAGAAGGCAATGCTGATTTGTACGAGCTATCAAACCAAAACCCACATTATCAAGATTTATTGGTGACTGAAATGGGCACAGAGTTTGGTGAAGATCGCGTATTTATTGAGTTATCAAACGGGCAACGCTTGTATGAAAGTGGGGAGCAGGGCGGCTTAACAGATGACATCATGCGCTACCAAATAGAGCGTACCGTGCAGACGCATTTTGCTAAACTTAAAGCATTAAAACCACAAGGGATAAAAGTATTGAGCTTGTTTTTTATTGATAGAGTGGCAAATTACCGCACATATGACGAAAGTGGCACTGCGGTTCAAGGTAAATTTGCAGTTTGGTTTGAAGAAGCCTACCAAAAAATAGCACAAAAACCTGCTTATAAAGGCTTAGTTGATGCGCCGCTTGATAAGGTGCATAACGGTTATTTTGCAACCGACAAAAGCGGTAAAGGCAAATATAAAAAAGAGCTGTGGGTGGACAGTAAAGAAGCTAATACCCAAAAAGATAACGATACTTATGCCTTGATTATGCAAGAAAAAGGTCGTTTGTTAAGCCTTGATGAGCCTTTGCAATTTATTTTTTCGCATTCTGCCTTGCGTGAGGGTTGGGATAATCCGAATGTGTTTCAGATATGCACGCTTAATGAGAGCAAAAGCGCAATGAAAAAACGCCAAGAAATTGGGCGTGGCTTGCGATTGCCAGTGAATCAGCAGGGTGAGCGAATTTTTGATAAAAAAATCAATGTGCTGACGGTTGTCGCCAATGAAAGCTATGAAACATTTGCCAAAAGCCTGCAAAGCGAGATTGAAGATGAAACAGGCGTTAAATTTACTGGGCGCATTCAAAATGCACGTGCCAAGGCATTGGTAAAAGCGCGAGATGACATGAGTGCAGAAGAGTTAGCATTATTTAACGAAATATGGAGCCGCATTAATTACCAAGCGAGTTATGCGGTGGCATATTCAAGTGAGGCTTTTATTTGTGGCACAGTAAGATTGCTACAAGATTTTAATCAATATCCGAAGGCCAAACGGCCAGTATTAGAAGCACATAAAGTGCGGCTAAATATTAATCAACAAGGTATTGAAGCAGTTGAAGCAGTTGGCGGTGGCGGAGTTAAGCAGGTCGAAAATACAGCATATGCAATTCCTGATGTGTATGCGTATATTCAAAGTAAAGTGGAGGTAACGCGCAGCAGCATATTTGCCATTATTAAACAATGTAGCCGTGTAAGTGAGTTATCAATAAACCCGCAGCAGTTCTTAGATTCAATCGTTAAGGCAATGCAGCAATCATTAAGAAGCTTGCTAGTAGAGGGCATTCAATATCAGCGGCTTGAAACTAAGTTGTATGAACAATCGCTATTAAAAGAAG
>JAYWCF010000055.1:0-2411 GCA_043780715.1 Methylotenera sp.
CCGCTGTACACTCAATCACATGATGTTGATCATCTAACATCAAACCATCGGCAATATTGGGGTCTGTCCATTCCATGCGTGCCAACACATTTTCTAACCTATTTAAATGTTTAACACCTGCCAGCAAAGGTTGCGCGGCCAGTGGCGTTTTGCAAACATGCAAATTAACACCTTCACTAAAATAGCTAGCTGGGTAATTTTTGACAGCCGATTTAATGACAACGCGCATGGGATTCGTGATGGCAGGCGGCGCATAGCCACGTTCGCCCTCGCCTCTGGTGATGATAATTTTGGCAACAGCCGTTTCATCTGGCAAAAACAAAAGTTGCAAATCACTCATGAGTAATTCAGCACTTGGACACACAATTTTAATCATGGCGCAATCGGCCACTAATTTTTGGTAATGCTGCGGCCAACACTCAGGCCTACCATCGCGCATTAGCAAAGTGCGAAAAACACCATCGCCGTAAGCGAATCCACGATCCAATGGCGAAACTGTTTGTTCAAAACTGCCGTTAACGATAAATGTTTGCGTGTGCGCCATGTGCGCAATTAAACCATAGCTACAGCCAATAAAAAAGCCTGCAACGCTTATATTGCAGGCTTTCTGGTCAAATCAGTTTGTAGTGCGTGTTATTAAGCTTTAGATTTTTAAAATCAGATTTTCTTAAACACCAGACTGCCGTTTGTGCCACCAAAACCAAAGTTATTTTTGAGCGCATACTCAATCGGCATATCGCGCGCCGTGTTGGCACAAAAATCCAAGTCACATTCTGGATCTTGATTGAAAATATTAATGGTTGGTGGTGAAATTTGATGATGAATCGCCAGCACCGTAAATACCGATTCTAAGCCGCCTGCGCCGCCTAGTAAGTGACCAGTCATGGACTTAGTTGAGTTAACCACAATCTTGTTTGCATGCGCGCCAAATGCGGCTTTAATCGCATTGGTTTCGTTGGCATCGCCTAACGGTGTTGATGTACCGTGCGCATTCACATACTGCACTTGGCTGGCATCAATTTTGGCATTTTTTAAGGCATTAACCATAGAACGGCGTGGGCCATCCATATTAGGCGCTGTCATATGATAAGCATCAGCACTCATGCCATAACCAATTAACTCGGCATAAATGCGTGCGCCACGGGCTTTTGCATGTTCATATTCTTCTAGCACCATCACACCTGCACCTTCGCCAATCACAAAGCCGTCACGGTCTTTATCCCATGGGCGACTTGCCGTTGCAGGGTCATCGTTACGGCTAGATAAGGCGCGAGCAGCGGCAAAACCGCCTACGCCAAGTTCGGTAATAGCGGCTTCTGCACCACCTGCTACCATGACATCGGCATCGCCATATTCAATCATACGCGCCGCATCACCAATCGAATGTGTCCCAGTGGTACAAGCCGTTACAATCGCCACATTTGGGCCTTTTAGGCCAAACATAATGCTTAAATTGCCTGAAATCATGTTAATAATGGTGCCAGGAATAAAGAATGGTGAAATTTTACGCGTACCACCTTCGTCATATACGTCGTTAGTGGCTTCAATCAAGCCTAAACCTCCAATACCAGAGCCAATTGAAACGCCAATACGTTCAGCATTTTGTTCGGTGACTTCTATTCCTGAATCTTTAAACGCTTCAATGCCGGCTACTAATCCAAACTGAATAAACGTATCCATGCGGCGCGCTTCTTTGGCCGATAAATAGTCTTCTGGATTGAAATTTTTTACTTCGCCAGCAATTTGTGAAGAAAATGCAGATGGATCAAATTTGGTAATGCGCGCAATACCAGATTGGCCATTAACAATGTTTGCCCAAGCGGTTTGTGTGCCAATTCCAACTGGTGAAACAACACCTAAACCTGTAATGACAACTCGACGTTTTTCGCTCATGATTTAGATTTCACCGTTAAACTCATGATTATTAAATCATGGTTAAATTGAAGATTGAATGGCATGAAATAACTACTCAACAAAAATCAGCCCTACAACTAAGAGGGCTGATTTTGCAGGGTATATTGAATTACTTAAGATTTGAATTAACGTAATCAATCGCTTGTTGCACGGTTGTGATTTTTTCCGCTTCGTCATCTGGAATTTCACAGTCAAACTCTTCTTCAAGTGCCATTACAAGTTCCACTGTGTCCAGTGAATCAGCACCTAAATCATCTACAAATGATGATGCATTTTTTACGTCAGCTTCGTTTGCACCTAATTGTTCGCAAACGATTTTTCTTACACGTTGTTCGATGTCAGACATCTAAATACCCCTTTGATTTAAAAATTAGCTTCTAGCTAAGTGCGTATTAACAAAACTCTACAATAAAACAAAAATGCTTTTTAAATAAATATAATGTTTAGCTTATATAAAACTTAAGCCATATACATTCCACCATTTACATGAATGGTTT
>JAYWCF010000056.1:0-2409 GCA_043780715.1 Methylotenera sp.
TTCGCTTTATCGGTTTCGTGCAAATCATTCCAATAAGCACGTGCTGCTTCAAGCAAATTAAACGTGCCAACAATATTGGTTTGAATAAATTCACCCGGCGCATGAATAGAGCGATCTACATGGCTTTCCGCCGCAAAATTAACAATGGCACGTGGTTGATATTGTTTAAGCAGCGCGTCAACAACGGTTCTATCGCCAATATCACCATGCACAAATACGTGCTCTGAATATTCTTGAATATCAGCCAAATTGGCTAAATTACCCGCATAAGTGAGTTTATCTAGCGTTACGCACTCACCAAAGCCGCCTTTTACCCAATTTAAAACGAAATTACTGCCAATAAACCCGGCGCCACCTGTAACTATGATGCAATTTTTCATGTGATTAAAACCTATATTAAAAATCTGTTATTTTTTGATTCGTTTATTACTGACTAAACCGTATTGGCCAGCGCTACCATTGTTTTGCACCTGATTTAACCAAGCTATTTAAATACTCTAGATGCGCGGCTAATTCTAATTCATCTGCTTTTAACACGTTGACAGTTGCCTTGTTACCTTGAACCGCTTGCATTTGCATCAATGGTTGTGATTGGCCTAAATCCATCATCAAGCTGTCTTGCCCGCGCGTCATAGCCATGTACACTTCTGCCAGTAACTCCGCATCTAACAAGGCGCCATGCAAAATCCGCCTAGCGTTATCAATACCAAAATGGCGGCATAACGCGTCTAAGTTATTGCGCTGGCCTGGACGCGAATCCTTTGCCATTCTAAGCGTATCGGTTATTTTATCGCAAAAGGTTTCGATTGGCTGTAGCCCAATATGGCCAAGCTCGCTATTTAAAAAACCTAAATCAAATGGCGCATTGTGGATAATCAATTCCGCACCACTGATAAACGCGATTAAATCCTGCGCAACCGCTTTAAATAACGGCTTATCTTGCAAAAATTCCAGCGAAATACCATGCACTTCCTGTGCGGCAGGGTCAATTTCGCGCTGCGGATTTAAGTACACGTGAAAGTGATTGTTCGTGGGGCGGCGATTAATCATCTCAACCGCCGCAATCTCAATAATGCGATGCCCTTGCGCGTGGTAAAGACCTGTGGTTTCAGTATCTAAAAATATTTGGCGCATCACCATACAACCCTAAACCATTCGGTTCTATTCATTATAAAAATGCGGCAACGCCTTCATTAGCAAGCGCGTCAGCGCGCTCGTTACCCACATTGCCAGCGTGCCCTTTTACCCAAATCCACTCAATTTGATGTTGTTTTGCTAGATTATCTAGCGTTTTCCACAAGTCTTCGTTTTTTACTGGTTTTTTATCGGCGGTGCGCCAATTACGCGCTTTCCAGCCAATAATCCATTCCGATATACCTTTTTGCACATAAGATGAATCGGTATAAATTTTGACCGTACTGGGCTTTTTCAACGCCTCAAGCGCACGAATCACCGCGGTCATTTCCATGCGATTATTGGTCGTTAATGCTTCACCACCGCATAAGGTTTTTTCTTTTCCTTCACAGCTTAACCAAGCCCCCCAACCACCCGGGCCAGGATTACCCTTACAAGCGCCATCTGCGTATATTTCGACTATATTTGACATGAATGCGGACTATTTCTTTTCTATTTTTAATTGCTTACTTTTTTGTTGCTGATGTGGCTTTGTTCTTTGCGGATTAGTGACGGCCAAACGTGATTTTAACGAATTTTTCTTCCAATTTGGTTTTAAAAGATGCATATTCACCACACGTTTTTTGGCGACAATAAAATATACGCCGCCCATCATCGGCCACCAACGGCTTCCCAGCCTATCCATCACAGCAAAACGATTTAACCATTGCTGATTATTAATGGGCGGCTCATAACAATGCATTTGCCCACTTACATATTCCAAGCCCAACAATGCCAGCCAATCTTTAATGCGTGAAAGCGTAAAAAAATGCCCGTGCCATGGATAATTTTTATCTTGACTAAGTACTTGTTTAACGCCCCAAGCGCTAATTGGGTTGAATCCCGTTAAAATCAAATGCCCTTCTGGCACTAAAATACGTTCTGCCTCACGCAAGGTTTGATGCGGGTTTTCACTAAACTCCAATACATGCGGCAGACAAATTAAATCGATACAATTTTCGCTAAAAGGCAAATAATCGCTTTCGCACAACACTTCACCAGTATTATTTCCCACATGCAAAATGTGCGGCATGCGTGAATTTTTCAAGCTATCCATTTGCGGCAAACCCAACTGCACCGCGTTAAAACCAAAAATATTACCCACTGTCGCGTCAAACATTTGCTGCTCACGTTGCAACAAATATTGCCCTAGGGTAGTGTCTAACCATGTATTTTGTTGCGCTAATTGCATACTAATATTGTTACACTAAATTTGTGACAAATTTGAATATTGAC
>JAYWCF010000057.1:0-2401 GCA_043780715.1 Methylotenera sp.
GGCGTTTCGGTTTTTGATCGCAATACCTCTAGTTTTCAGTTTCATGCTGGGCCCATTTTTACCAATGTGTTGCTGGCAGATGAGATTAATCGCGCCACACCAAAAACACAAAGCGCACTGTTAGAGGCCATGGAAGAGCACCAAGTGACGGTAGATGGCAACACGCATTTGTTGCCACAGCCATTTTTTGTGATTGCTACGCAAAACCCAAAACACCATATTGGCACGTTTGCCTTGCCAGAATCGCAATTAGACCGCTTTTTAATGCGCATTACATTAGGTTACCCCGATGCGCAATCGGAACGTGCGCTGCTTAAAAACCAAGGTGGGCGGGCTAATTCCAATAATATTCAAGCGGTGTGCGATGCTGATAGCTTATTAAAATTGCAACAGCAAGTGCACCAAGTGCATGTATCTGATGCGCTATTAGATTATTTGCAAGCATTGATTCATTACACGCGCACGCAAACCGCAGAAGGCTTATCGCCCAGAGCTGGCTTAGGTTTGCGCCAATGCGCACAAGCGTGGGCGATGATAGATGGCCGCGACTTTGTGACACCTGAAGATGTGCAAGCGGTATTACCCAGCGTGGTGGCGCATCGCTTAGCGCAAGAAAGCAATAGCAATATGGCCAAGCAAATACTTGATCAAGTCGCTATTCCTTAAGTATTTAAAATGCTTGATAAAATCTGGCCATTTAAATTTTGGAAAATAAGCTATTGGCAGCAATGGTTTAGGGTGGCCAAAAGCACTAATAATATTGCCACGCTTAACCCGCGCCAAATTTACATTGTGCCTACGCGCTGGGGCTTGCTGTATGCCACTATGTTGATTGGCTTGCTGATTGGCTCAATCAATTATTCACTTAGCTTGGGCTATTACGTCACGTTTTTATTGGCATCATTGGGCAATATGGCCATGTTGCACACTTGGCGCAATTTGGTGCATTTGCAGGTAACCGTGCTAAACGCAAAACCTGTATTCGCAGGCGATACGGCAGCCATTAACCTTAAAATAACCGAACCTAAAAATCGGCCGCGCTATGTGATTAGCGCTTTTTTCAATCCGCAAGCAGAAACAATTGTTGATATTAACGCCAATGATGCGCTTACTTTTGAAGTGCCGCTGGCCACCGATAAACGTGGCTGGCAACGCTTGCCGCGCCTTACTATTTACACCGAATTTCCGTTAAGTTTGTTGCACGCGTGGGCGGTAATTGAAAACCCATTTCAATTTTTGGTGTATGCAAAACCAGCCGATTCAAGCAATGCAAACACCTTATCGGCCGACGCCAGCGCGCAAGGCAGCAGCTTACTGAGCAAAGGTGATGATGATTTTAACGGCCATAAAAATTACCAAGTAGGCGATTCGCCCAGCCGAGTGGATTGGAAAGCATCCAGCCGCGGCATTGGCATGTACACCAAACAATACAGCGGCGCAGGCGTTTACAGCATTTGGCTAGATTGGTCCGATACCGTAGGCACGATTGAATCGCGCATTTCGCAACTTACCCGCTTAGTAATGGACGCGCATGCCAGCCAGCAAACGTATGGCTTGCGGCTGCCAAACAACGAATTAGCGCCCAACAACACTGAAGCGCATTACCACCAAGCCTTAACCACTTTGGCCTTATTCAATTAAATGATCAATCGGCTATTAAACACGCAACATTTAAAATGGCTGCTTATTTCGCTGGCAGTGGTACTGGCTACGCATATCCCCAATTTGCCAGCGTGGGTCATTATCGCCAGCCTTGCTTTTGGCGCATGGCGCTATTTGCTGGATAAATACCAATGGCCAATGCCTAAAATTTGGGCTTTGCTGCCAATTACAATGTTGATTTGCGTTGGCATTGTGTTTACGTTTAAAGGTTTTTTTGGGCGCGATGCATCATTAAGTTTATTGGTGGTGATGTGCGCTCTTAAATTGCTAGAAACCAAAAACTTGCGTGATTACATGCTGGTTATAGTGCTGGGCTTTTTTTTGGTGGGCAATTTGTTTTTGTTTAACCAAACCATTGCCACCTTTGGCTTGAGTATTTTGCCAATATTATTGCTAACCGCCACCTTAATTCATATCAGTAATAAAAACGCCAATAAACCAAAGCCTATTATTTTTAACTTAAAACTAGCCGGCCAATTGTTATTGCAAGCCGTGCCTGTCATGTTAATTTTATTTGTGCTGTTTCCGCGCATTCCTGGCCCGCTTTGGGGCTTGCCGCAAGATGCCAATAGTGGCATGAGTGGCTTGGGCGATAACCTGCAATTTGGCAATATTAGCAATCTCACCAAAAACAGCGCCATTGCTTTTAGGGTGCAATTTAAAGGCGCAGCGCCAGAGCAAAGCCAGCTGTATTGGCGCGGGCCGGTGTTATGGCATCAAGAAGACCGTAGTTGGACCA
>JAYWCF010000058.1:0-2391 GCA_043780715.1 Methylotenera sp.
AGCTGGCAGAAGTTAAAGCGGCAGAGGCTGAATACAACAAACGTGCTGAGTTCTGGAAAAAAAACGTGAACTTAGACACCATGGGTGGCGCTTTTCAGGCAGTGTTAAAATCCAACGAAAACTTTTACCGCATTTATAACAAAGACTTTGATGCGGCCATTAAGTTGGGCGCAATTGCAGCAGCTGCACCATTGGGCGATTTGGCCAGTGCTTATGAGATTAACAAGCAAACGGTTTTAACACTAAATGCCGAAGTGCAAAAAGAATCAGAACAAATTGCGGCATCTAGTAATAAATTAGTGAACACGATTTTGATTGCGTTGGCGTTATTAGGCTTGTTGATTCTGTTTTTAATTGCGTATTTTGGTGCGCGCCAAGTGAAAACAATTGAGAGCGCGGTGATGATGCTGGAAAACGATGGTCAGCAAAACCAAATGGCGGTTTTAAACTTGCTAGATGAGATGGGCGACTTGGCGGATGGCGACTTAACGGTGCGCGCAGAGGTTAAAGAGAATATTACCGGCGCAATTGCGGATTCGATTAACTACACCATTGATAGCTTGCGTGACTTGGTAACAGAGATTAACCGTGCGTCAGAGCAGGTGAATACGGCAACTGGACAAGCGCAGGCCACTTCAGTTGGTTTGTTATCAGCGGCTGAAAAACAATCGAAACAAATTACAGAAACAACAGACGCGGTTTCGAATATGACGCGTTCAATCTTGCAAGTATCTAGCAATGCTAGTCAGGCTTCACAGGTTGCGCAGCGCTCTTTACAAGCGGCTACGCAAGGTTCACAAGCGGTACAAAATACCATTGCAGGTATGAACGGTATTCGTGAGCAAATTCAAGAAACATCTAAACGAATCAAACGCTTGGGCGAAAGCTCACAAGAGATTGGTGAGATTGTGGAATTGATTTCTGACATTACTGAACAAACCAACATTTTGGCGCTGAACGCGGCGATTCAGGCGGCATCAGCCGGTGAAGCGGGTAGAGGCTTTACGGTGGTTGCGGAAGAGGTGCAGCGATTAGCGGAACGTTCATCAGAGGCGACTAAACAGATTGGCGCGATTGTTAAAACGATTCAGACCGATACCAATTCAGCGGTGGCCGCGATGGAAAAATCTACTGAGGGTGTGGTTGAAGGAGCACGATTATCAGACGCGGCGGGTAAAGCACTAACCGAAATTGAAACGGTTACTAATAACTTGGCGCGCTTGATTCAATCGATTTCTACCGCGACAGAAGCGCAAACCGAAGTGGCTTCAACGGTTACTAAAAACATGCAGCAAATTCAGGAAATTACATCGCAAACCACAGAGGGTACTAAACAAACCGCAGAATCGGTGGGCCAGTTAACATCACTTGCGGAAGAGTTGCGTGACTCGGTTGCGGGCTTTAAATTGGCTTAGCCGTAATTGTTGGAATGTACCTAATTGTTTGTTTGTAGCTAAAAATATTGATTTTTAAGCGTACTAATTTTAATGGCTATCTTTAATTTGGAGTTAAACCTAGGTGTCTGAAAATTTTGATATAGGCCCTTTAACTTGGGTTAAAGACCAAATTAATCAATCACTTGATGCTGTTTTAGGTCATTTGAATGCGGTGCAAAATAATCTGCACGACACATCACCGTTACGATTGTCGCAAACCGATTTGTATCAAGCATCTGGTGCGCTTGATATGGTTGGGTTAGAAGGCTGCAAACGTTTTTGCGCCGAATTAGAAAAGCTAGCCAGCCGCTTAGAGAAAAAAACGCTAGAAGCCACGCCAGAATTAATTGAAGCGTTTGTTAAAGCGGTGCAAGCCTTGCAAAGCTATTTGCAAGATTTGTTAGACGGTTCAGCCGATATTCCATTACGTTTGTACCCCGTTATTCAACCGATTGTATTGGCAATGGGCGAGAGCATGGATGAAAGTGAGCTGTTCTTTCCAGATACCAACAATAGCGCTCCCAAAGATTTACCATCCACGCCATTATCCGATGCTGAATACGCGAGTTTTATGGTACAGCAACGGTTGGCTTATCAAAAATCCTTATTGGGCTGGCTACAAACAAAGCAAAATATTGCGCTTAGCAGCATGACTGAGGCTGTAACAAATGTTAGCCAAGCGCAACAAAAAAATAGTGATAAAACCTTGTGGTGGGCGGCCAGCGCATTTACCGAATCATTAGAACAAAAAGAAATTGCTGAAAATTCAGGCGCAAAAAGATTGTGCCGCAAGCTAGACCAAGAATTGCGTCAATTATCAGAAGGTGTGCACAAACCGCACAATCAATTATTGCGTGATATTTTGTATTACGTGGCGATTAGCGATGTTGATCGCGTTAACGTGCAAAGGGTAAAAGAGGTTTTTGAGCTGGATCTTTTAGTCGATAAAAAATCC
>JAYWCF010000059.1:0-2389 GCA_043780715.1 Methylotenera sp.
CCCGCGCCGCGATTCAACATTGGCCACAACAACGCTAAGCCAGAGCCAATTGCTAGGCCAATAAACACGGCATTATGTTTTATAAATTCGTTCATACAGTCTTTCTAATATGCGGTAAATCGTAATAATTTAAAGCGAAATGACGCGCTTTTATCTGGCGGCTATTATAATAGATATTTATAGCAAATTTTTAAACATTTAACGATGACAACCACTGCCCAAAACACACCTGCAATGACCAATGTAATCTTATTGATTTTAGACGGTTTTGGTCATAATCCTGACAGCAAAGATAACGCGATTGCGCAAGCGCGCACGCCAAATTTAGATGCCCTAAAACGCGACTTCCCCAATACCATCATTAACGCATCCGAGAGTTATGTGGGCTTGCCCGATGGCCAGATGGGCAACTCGGAAGTTGGGCATCTGAATATTGGCGCGGGTCGCATTGTGTTTCAAGATTTTGAGCGCATTAACAATAGCATTGCCAATGGCGAGTTTTTTAAGCACGCAGCTTTAGTCAACTGTTTACAAAATTTAAAAGCCAACAATAAAGCGTTGCATATTTTTGGCCTGCTGTCCGATGGCGGCGTGCATAGCCATATTGACCATATTCTCACCATGCTAGAAATGGCCGCGCAGCAAGGCTTAAGCAAGGTTTATATTCACGCATTTTTAGATGGCCGCGACACGCCGCCGATTAGCGCTGCGCCTTATTTGGCGGCGCTTGAGGACAAGATTAAAGTGCTTAAAACTGGCAAAATAGCCAGCGTTTCTGGCCGCTTTTACAGCATGGATAGAGATAAACGTTGGGAGCGCGTCGCGCCCGCTTATAACATGATTGTAAATGGCGAGAGCGAGTTTGTAGAAGCAACTGCATCTGAGGCTTTGCATAACGCCTATGCGCGCAAAGAATCAGACGAATTTGTAAAATGCACCGTCATTAAGGCACCGCTGGAAGCCGCGCCCCGCTTAGAAGATGGCGATGCGGTGGTGTATATGAATTTTAGAAGCGACCGTGCGCGCCAATTAACTGATGCCATTTTGAATGAAAATTTTGATGGATTTGAGCGCAGTCGCGTGCCAAAATTATCAGCCTTTTTTACGTTAACACAACACAACCAAAACCAGAAAAAAGCCACGCCAATTTTTGCCCAAACCAATGTGCCCAACACGTTTGGTGAATACATTTCTGCGCTTGGCCTAACGCAATTGCGCATCGCCGAGACCGAAAAATATCCGCACGTGACTTTCTTTTTTAACGGCGGCATTGAGGCGGTATTTAAGGGCGAAGAGCGTATTATGGTGCCATCACCCAAGGTTGCCACCTACGATTTACAGCCCGAAATGAGTGCGTTTGAGATGACGGATAAATTGGTGCAAGCCATCAGCACCAAAAAATATAACGCCATTATTTGCAACTACGCCAATGGTGATATGGTTGGCCACACAGGCAATATCCATGCGGCCATCAAGGCGGTTGAAACGCTAGATACGTGCGTTGGCCGCGTGGTAGAAGCCGCAAAAAGTGTGGGTGCCGAGGTGATTATTACCGCCGACCACGGCAATTGCGAGCAAATGTTTGATGGCACCGTCGACCAAGCGCACACGCAACATACAACCAATTTAGTGCCGTTTATTTATGTGGGCAGGCAAGCAAAATTGGCTAAAACTGGCGCCCTATCTGACCTTGCGCCAACCTTACTTGCGATGATGGGCGTGCCGCAACCCATTGAAATGACAGGTAAAAGCTTAGTTAATTTTAATGCAGATTAAAGCGGGCATTTTTGCCTTTATTGTGCTTGCTTGTTATGCGGGCAATGGCATTGCGGCCAAAAAAATTGACGCAGCTAAAGAAGATTTAACAGATATTCAAACAAAAATCCAAGCGCTAAAAAAAGAGTTGGATAGCAATCAAGAAGCGCACAAAGACGCAACCGACGCGCTAAAAGACAGTGAAACCGCCATTAGCGCGGCCAACCTAAAACTGCACGAAATCAATCAGCAGCAAAATAAAAACAAAACGCAACTTAATTCACTTAAAAAACAATCGCTTAGCCTAAATGACAAGCTTGGTGCGCAACAGCAACAATTAAGCGATCTACTGCGTCAGCAATATATGCATGGTAATCAAAGTTATACACAGCTCATACTACAAGATAAAAACCCCAGTGAAATTGCGCGCGATGTGAAGTATTTTTCTTATATCGCCAAGGCGCATGCTAAGGTAATTGACGATATGCAAGGCAACTTGGTAAAAGTGAAAGAATTGAATGACAAAACTGCGAGTGCACTGCATGAAGTGGCGGATTTAAAGACTAAGCAAGAAGCCGAAAAGAAAACGCTAGTTGCGCAAAAACAAGAAAAATCGAAAGTGGTGAAAAATTTA
>JAYWCF010000060.1:0-2376 GCA_043780715.1 Methylotenera sp.
TGAAAATGCTTGTTGTTGTGTAATACGAATCAGGCCTTCTTTTGCCAGTTCTAAAATCGCCAAAAAGTGCACCACTAACTTGGGCAAGCCTTCTGTGACCATATCAAATAAGGCTGAAAACTCTACCATGCCATCGGCTTTTAAGCGGCGCAGGATTATGCTCATGTGTTCGCGTACCGATAATTCTGCTTTGCCGATTTTGTGATGTGTGGTCAGTTTGGCGCGTTTGAGCACGTTGCGCCACGCTTCTACCAATTCATCAAGGCTCACTTCTGGCGGTTTAATATCGGCAGTATGCTGATAATAAGCGGCGGCAACTTGTATATCTACACCCACTTGCGGCATTGCATCCAAGCGCTGAGCGGCTAATTTAATCGCTTCATATTCCATTAATCGGCGTACCAATTCAGCACGCGGATCGTCTTCTTCCGCCACTTCAACTGGTTTTGGCAGCAGCATGCGCGATTTAATCTCTATCAACATGGCTGACATCAGCAAATAATCGGCCGCCAATTCCAGCTTGATTACTTTCGACTTATCTTTAGTTTCTTGGTCAACATACTCCATATATTGCGCGGTTAATTGCGCCATGGGAATATCCAAAATGTCCAAATTATGTTTACGAATTAGGTATAGCAACAAATCCAGCGGGCCTTCAAACGCTTCTAAATACACCTCTAGCGCATCTGGCGGAATATACAAATCTTGCGGCAACTCAGATAAGGTTTCACCGTGAACGCGTATACCTAATGTGAGCTGCGTTTGCACTGGCTTTAATGCCCAACCGATTTTGAAAATAGATTAATCACAATAACACCTGCAATAATTAAACCCATACCAATCATAGAGGGCAAATCTAATGTCTGTTTGTAAACTAGCCAGCCAATGATTGAAACCAAGACAATGCCCATACCTGACCAAATGGCGTACATAATACCCACTGGCAACACGCGCATACTGATTGCCATAAAGTAGAATGCTGTGCCGTAACCAACTACTACAATGATGGATGGTATGAGCCGCGTAAACTCATTTGAAGCTTTAAGTGCAGAGGTGCCAATAACTTCGCCGCATATTGCAATTGCTAACGCTAGCCAGTGATTCATATCAATTATTTTTAACGTTAAGAATAATTCAAACCCATCGCATCCCTTACATCGCGCATGGTTTCTCTCGCCAATTTACGCGCTTTTTCACAGCCTTCGGCCACGATATTTTTAACTAAAGTGGGGTCTTCTGCATATTGTGCGGCGCGTTCTTGAATCGGTTGCAGTTCTTTTAACACCCCTTCAATCACTGGGCCTTTGCATTCAATACAGCCGATTGATGCGGTTTTGCAGCCGTTTTGTACCCAGTCTTGGGTAGATTGGTCTGAATAGATTTCGTGCAATTGCCACACAGGGCATTTGGCAGGGTCGCCCGGATCAGTGCGGCGAATACGCGCAGGGTCAGTCGGCATGGTTTTTATTTTTTTGCTGATTGTATCTTTATCTTCGCGCAACGAAATGGTGTTGTTATACGATTTAGACATTTTTTGACCATCTAAACCGGGCATTTTCGAGGCTGGGGTTAGTTTGTAGTCTGGTTCTAGCAGAATCATTTTGCCGCCGCCTTCAAGGTAGCCTAGCAAGCGTTCTTTATCGCCCATGCTCATGCCTTGCTGCTCTTCAATCAAGGCACGGGCGGATTCTAGCGCTTCTTCATCACCCGCTTGCTGATAGGCGCTACGCATTTCTTCATACAAGCTGCCTTTTTTGCTCCCTAGTTTTTTGATGGCGGCTTTGGCTTTTTCTTCAAAGCCAATTTCTTTGCCATAAATATGGTTAAAACGGCGCGCAATTTCGCGGGTGAATTCAATGTGCGGAATTTGGTCTTCGCCAACGGGCACTTGGGTGGCTTTGTAAATCAGAATATCCGCGCTTTGTAATAGTGGGTAGCCCAAAAAGCCGTAGGTGGATAAATCTTTGCTGGATAGTTTTTCTTGCTGGTCTTTGTAAGTGGGCACTCGCTCTAACCAGCTTAGCGGCGTAATCATGCTTAATAAGGTATGCAATTCGGCATGTTCTGGCACGCGCGATTGAATAAAAATAGTGGCGTTGGCAGGGTCTACGCCTGCGGCCAGCCAGTCAATCACCATTTCCCAAACCGATTCTTCAATCACTTCTGGCGTATCGTAATGGGTGGTTAGTGCATGCCAATCGGCCACAAAAAACAAGCATTCATGCTCATGTTGCAGCCTAATCCAATTTTTAAGCACGCCATTGTAATGGCCCAAATGCAAGTTGCCTGTTGGGCGCATGCCCGATAAAACGCGTTCTAACGCCATATTTAACCTTGTATATTGCTGTTATTAAAATTAGAAAAACACTGCCGAAA
>JAYWCF010000061.1:0-17378 GCA_043780715.1 Methylotenera sp.
TTTATTTCACCGCGCTTAAATTGAATATCGGCCAATTGATACGCCGCCGAATACGTAAGCGGTTGTAATTGCAGCGCTTTATTTAAATAAATTTCAGCATTTTTAATATCATTTTTGCGTGCTGAGCAAATGCCCGCATTGGCATAAGCCAAATTTGGTGTTGGGTAAAGTGGATTTTTTACGGCCGCTAAAAAATGAGGAATAGATTCGTCAAAGCGCTTTCTTGCGCACAAAAAACTACCGTAATTATTATGCGCTTCTGAGCTGGCAGGCTGAACTTGAATCGCTTTTAAAAAGTTGGCGTCTGCTTTCGCATCTTCACCTAAAGCCGCATAAACCAATCCAAGCCCGTTATAAGCGGGTGAATAAGTTGGGTCAATTTTAACGGCTTCTGTAAACTCGGTTAATGCAATTTCATATTTATTTTGCTGAAAATAGGCCGCCGCTAAATCACTGTGCGCACGCGCGCGTTCCATTAAAGCGCTTTCACGGTAATTGCCACTGCTATTGTTTTGCGCAGTGGTCATACAAGCCGTTAGCAGCAAAGCTGTTAACGCAACCACTAGCATTTTCATCAAACTTACTATCATGCAACCGCCTCTATTGGAATGCCTTTAAGCGTTCGCTTGGTTTTATCTAACACTTTACCAGCCAATTGGCCGCAAGCGGCGTCTATATCGTCTCCGCGCGTTTTACGCACCGTCACCACATAGCCTGCCTGCATTAAAATATCACGGAACACGCGAATATGGCTAGCCTTAGATGTTTCATAACCGCTATTGGGGAAGGGATTAAACGGTATCAAATTCAGTTTACAGGGCACATTTTTAATCACATCTAACAATTGATGTACATGCTCAACCGTGTCATTCACACCATCTAACATCACGTATTCAAATGTCACAAAATCGCGCGGCGCTTTTTCTAAATAGCGATTACAAGCCGCCATTAATTCTTTAATTGGGTATTTTTTATTAATTGGCACTAACACGTCGCGAAGCGCGTCGTTTGGCGCATGCAGGCTAACGGCCAACGCTACAGGGCAAACTTCTTTCAGCTTATCCATTGCTGGCACAACGCCGCTTGTGGAAAGCGTGACGCGACGGCGGCTTAAGCCGTAAGCGCTGTCATCTAGCATAATTTGCATGGCAGTCACTACGTTATCGTAATTGGTCAGCGGCTCGCCCATGCCCATCATCACTACATTTGAAATAATGCGGTCGTTGGCTGAAAGTAATTCGTAGCCTGATTCGCTGCGTAACGATTTATTGGCAATGGCTAGCTGGCCGATAATTTCTGACACAGTTAAATTGCGGTTAAAACCCTGCGCGCCTGTACTGCAAAACGTGCACGCCAGCGCACAACCCACTTGGCTAGAGATGCACAAAGTGCCTCTGTCATCTTCTGGAATAAACACGGTTTCAATACTGTTGGCGACGCCATTTTTATCGTCCGTGACTTTATTATTAACATCGATTAGCCATTTGCGCGTGCCATCATTAGACACTTGCTCTAGCTGCACATTGGGCAAGGTAATTTCAGTATCAACAGCCAATTTTTCACGCAAGCTTTTTGCGATATCGGTCATCTGCGTAAAATCATGCACCCCAAAGTGATGCATCCAGCGCATCAATTGTTTGGCGCGAAAAGGCTTCTCACCGATACTAGCAAAGTACTCGGCGAGTTGTGGTTGATTGTAATTTAATAAATTAATCAATACGTTAAGACCTTATTAATTCTGATTGGCAAATTCAAAACGTTTACCAAATCTTGCTAAAACCAAAAAACCGTTCAAGCCGTCATCCTAAATGTAACGAAGAATTCATGGCTTATTTTAAATACTAAAAGCTGGATTCTTCGCTCAAAACAGGCTCAGAATGACGGATTATTCGGTTTTTTCGCTTATTAATTAACCAAAAAAGTACTTGATTTCAATCGCTGCATTCTCAGCAGAATCAGAACCATGCACAGCATTTGCATCAATGCTTTCAGCGAAATCCGCACGAATGGTGCCAGCCGCCGCATCTTTAGGATTAGTAGCACCCATTAAATCGCGGTGTGTTAAAACAGCGTTTTCGCCTTCTAAAGCTTGAATCATTACTGGGCCAGAAATCATGAATTTAACTAAATCGTTAAAAAATGGACGTGCGGCGTGCACAGCGTAAAAGCCTTCAGCTTCTGCTTTTGTTAGGTGCGTCATTTTTGCGGCAACGATTTTTAAACCAGCGTTTTCAAAACGGCTGTAAATTTGACCAATTACGTTTTTAGCTACTGCGTCTGGTTTGATAATGCTTAGGGTGCGTTCTACTGCCATTTGAAACTCCAAGAGATTTTAAAAAAATTAATAACTAAATGAACAACTTAGCGAAAAGCGGATTTTAGCATTTTTGCAGGCTTTGTTAAACCACAAATTGCGGCGATTTGCCGATTAAGCCAAATACGTTTTGCATACATCTGCATCTTAATAGGCCATTACTTAAGCCGATTCTTTATTTAAATCGAAAATATGCACGGATAGCGAAATTTCACGCAAAAAGCAGCCCAAGCCAATAATTAAGCTGGTCATGGCTACAATAAACAAAATGGATACGATGCGTGATGGATTAACATTGACCACTGCGCCCACAAATAAAGCGCCAATAACCAGCGAAACAAATAAGGCGGATGCGGTGCACAAGGTGATGGCCCAATGCACCCAAGTAGCACGTGCAGACAATATGGATAATTCGCGCGAGCGCTTTAATGGCATGGTTTCGTCTGTTTCTGATAGCACTCTAAAGCGATCGACTAATCGACCCAGCCTGCCCGTGAGCACGCTTAAAATAGCGCCAATACCAGTTAATAAAAATACAGGTGCTACGGCTAATTGAATTACATGTGCAACATTGGTTAAGTTTTCGGCAATAATTTGCATAATAGCTTCTTTGAAATGGATTCAATCCATTCTATCGTTATCAGCTAAGCGTGAAAAGTAACAATATCAACGCATTGGCGATTTTGCAGAGGTGTTATTTGATGCGGCCGTTAAGATAGCAGGTGATTTTAAGCTGTATTGTTTTTGAAAATTTTGCATAATGGCGCTATATTCACCACTGGCTTTAAGCTGCTCTAAACCCGATTCAAATTCTTGCATTAATCGCTTGCCGTCAGGGTGTTTTTTCGAAAAAGCTATATAAAAAGCATCGTCACTTAAATGCCCAACAATTTTAACCTTGCCTCTAAGCGCAGGGTCTTTATTGATGGTCAACGTACCAGGCGTGGTGTTTATTAAGGCGTATTGTATTCTGCCAGCGGCTAACATATTAAGCTGATGCTGATCGGATATCGCTCCAAATGCTTTGATTTTTTTATTTTGTAAAATCTCTGGTGAATAGGTGTAGCCAATGGTGTAGGCAACCGTCTTGCCTTCCATGTCTTTAATTTTCACATCGTTTGCGGTTGAATTGGCTTGTGCAAACACCGACACACCTTCTATAAATAAAGGTGGCGAGTGCCAATAAAATTGGTTTCTATTTTCAGTGGTAATGGTGGCATTAAAACAGCCCGCATTTTTACCAATTAAGGTGTAATACATGCATCGCGTAAAAGGCAGCGTTACATATTGCACTTCTATGCCTTGTAGCTTAAAGGCTTTAGTGACTAGCTCTGGTGTTAAACCTTGCGGCCCAGATTTATCGGCTTTTATTGAAGAGTATGGCGACCAATCATCTTCTGCCACTAAGATGATTTTTTCTGCATGCGCTGGAAATATAATCATCATGCAAAAAATGGCACAGCAAATACTCTTCATGTTACTTAATCCTGATTGTTAAAGCTTAGTTTTATTGGGCTTTGTATCATACAGGCGGCAATAGGCAAATACAATTTAAATTGCACGCCCTGCCCTAGGGCTGAAATGAACTCTAAACGCCCTAAAAGCTTGCGCGTGACAAGATTGTAAACAATATTTAAACCCAAACCAGTGCCGCCTTGGCCGCGTTTTGTAGTGAAAAACGGCTCAAAAACACGCTGATGCAACTCCTCCGGCACACCCGTGCCGTTATCCCTATATTCAATAATCACCAACTCTTCATGCTGATAAACAATAATGTTGATTTTCGGCTTCGGCACTTGCTCAAACGCATGCTTTACGCTATTAAAAATAAGGTTAGAAAGCACTTGCGTAAGCACACCGGGCAAACTATTCATCACTAGTTTTTTGGGGCAGGTTAAAACTGGAGTGACAGGAATTTTTTTGGTTTCTGGTACCAAGCTTTCAATCAAGGCATGAATCACTTCATACAGATTAAATTCACAACAGTTTTCAGATAACTGATCAACCGCTGTCATTTTGAAATCTTTAATTAATTTAGTGGCCCGATTTAGATTGCTAGATAGCATTAACTGACTATCTTGCGCAGTTTGAATCATTTTCTGCAGGCCATCTGCCGTCATGGTTTCGTTATTAAATTGGGTATGCATATCTGTTAAAGCTTCTTCTAATATAGATGCGGCCGTAACGGCAACGCCCAAAGGCGTATTCACCTCATGCGCAACGCCTGGCACCAAGCCGCCCAATGCCGCCAATTTTTCCGATTCAATTAATTGACTTTGCGCCGCCTGCAGCTGATTCAGGCTCTCTGTTAACGCTTGAGTACGCTCGGACACGGTTGTTTCCAAGTCTTCAGAATGCTGTTTAAGCTTTTCTTCAGTCGCGCGTATTTGCGCCAAACTGGCCGCAATTGCCTCAAGATGATTATTGGTAAACCGAGTTAACAAGCCAATTTCATCTTTATCGTGGCCTTTTGGTTCTACTAATCGGGTTTTTTCTGGTGCATCAACATCCACTTGCTTAATCGATTTAATCACGCTAATCAGCGGCCGTTTGACCAATATATAAAACACAAATAAGAAAATAGCCGTTAAAGCCAAGGCATAAAGCAGCGTGCTGGCCAAAGTAATCCAAGCCCGCTCAAGAAAAAGCCGACCATAATAAAAAGTATCGACGGTAATTTCTAAGGTGCCGATGGTTTCAGTATGATCGGGAAATTGCCAAACCAAATCGGATTTTTGGGTTCTAGTTTGGCCAAATAACAAATCGTTTAATTGGCGATTATCAGGCGTGCTGATGGCTTTACTTTGTGAGGCAAATACTTCGCCTTCAACCAATATAAGCTTGCAAGAAGAGACGGCTGGGTGCTTTAAAACGCCACGCAATAATTGCTTAGCCGTTGCGGCATCTAAGTTAAAAACAATGGTAGTGGCAGAGAATTTAACAATGTTAGATAAGCTTTGCATATCTTCTGCTGGCAGCTTTTTTTGATTGGAAAAATCGATAAAAATCTGCAGCGCGCTGATGGTGAAACCGATTAAAAACGCCGTTAGCACAACCGCGTTTGCCAGCTTAAAAGAAAGGCTGCGGGTTGGTCTCACCAGCATTTTATGCATCATGCTTAATCACCCATTTTTAAACATAATGTTTTGTTTAACAAGTTGCTAATTAGTATTAATTTCCACGGTTTTAATGCCCATGATAGGTGTCTGGATGCCGTCTGCAAATCTCAACAAACTCATCATAATGGGTAATAAATAAATCCACCAAAGCGGGATCGAATTGTTTACCGCGTTCAGCCACGATAAAATCGATTACGTCTTTTGATGTCCATGCCGATTTGTAACAACGTTTAGAACTCAGCGCATCAAACACATCTGCCAGCGCCGTAATACGGCCAGCAATCGGTATTTCTTCACCGGATAACTGATACGGATATCCTGTACCATCCCAACGCTCATGATGAGTGCCAGCAATTTGTGTGGCAATCGCCATTAGCTCACTTTTTGAGCGTTTTAAAATAGCAACACCATAATCGACATGCTTTTTCATCACTTCCCACTCAGTATCGCTAAGCTTTTCTGGCTTATGCAAAATAGAATCAGGAATACCAATTTTGCCAATATCGTGCAGCGGCGATGCAATTCTAATCATCGTACATTCGTATTCAGAAAGGCCTTTTAGCTGCGCCAAACGCTCACTCACCAGCGCCACGCGCAATATATGCGCGCCTGTTTCGTTGCTGCGTGTTTCCACAATATTAGTCAATGTAAAAACCAACTCTTTAGATGACTCTTGCAAATCTTCCTGCAGGCTGATATTGCCAAAAGTGACGGCAAGATTTTGGACATAAATTTCTAGCAGCTGCCTATCTAAATCGGTTAACGCAGCTTGATGCGAAATATATACCAGCTCGCTGCCACCTACTGGTGTTGGGCAATAAAACACATAAGCATCACGATAATGTTTTGAATTTTTGAGCAATAATACTTCTTCAAACCGTTGCGCTACTTTGGGTGGTAACGATTCAAAAGTGCTGCCTTTTTCAAGACGGGATGAATCGGTAGTCGTGGTTAGAATTCTAGCTTTTTGGTTACTTCTGTTTTTGCCTGGCACATCAATGCAATAAATCTCAGAATCCTCAAAATGCTGCAACAAAATCATCTGCTCTAAAGCAGCAACAGAAAAGTGATTAAAGCTGGAGGTATCTTGCACTTTTGCACAAGAATTAATCACGCTTTGCAGGCCGTCCCTATGCTCTTGAATAAACGCAATATCGCGATAAGACCTAAGCATGGAATAAATTAAAGTGTGTAATTTTTGCTTGGTGAGATCGGTTTTTTCGCGGTAATCGTCAATGTCGTATTCTCTAATCACGCGATCTTCTGGCGCTTGCCCAGCTTGACCAGTGCGCAGCACTAAACGCACCTTATGATTACCTTTTTCGACCCGCAAATGCTTGACTAGCTCAAGTCCAGCATGCTCGGTTTCCATCACAACATCCACCAATGCCAGCGAAATATCGGTACGCTGTTCAAATAAAACTTTTGCTTCTTCGGCCGAATACGCCGAAATGATTTGAACATCGCGATTATCAAATTTAAAATCTCTCAGAGCTAATTTAGTCACCGCATGCACTTCAGGATCATCGTCCACAACCAGCACACACCACACTAGGTTATCCGCAGGCCCTGGCGTTTTAATTTCTTTTTTTGGTTCTTTTTTCAAAAAGTCTATCATCGCATCAGGTCTTTAATTATTGTTAGAATTATTAATTTATTGTTAGATACCGTGCTGATTAGACTAGTTTTGATTGGTTGCCATTAGCAATATTCTTGTCTAATATTGATTTTATATACCTTTCAGTTAGCACCTGTCAATCACAAAATTGTGACATTTTTTTGAGATAAATGATTATTTCGAAAAGCGGCCTTATAACCCAATAAACACATAGAATCAACGAGTTAGTAAGCACGCTAATATTTAATGTCAACATTAAATATTATTTTATTAGCAAACAAAGTTCGGCTAAGCGATTCACTCTATGGCAAAATAACTGGAATGCAAGATAAGTACCTAATACCTTTACTTTACGCCACCTGCCCTGCATGCGGTTTGCTGTGCGATGACATTCTTTTAGATGCTGAAAATGAACAATTAAAACTTGTTTCGCCCAATAATTGCGCTAAAAGTATGGCCTTTTTTTCGCAAAAATTAAGCCAAACCAACCCGCAAATTGCAGGCAAAACCGTTACATTACAGCAGGCAATTGCGCAGGCGGCCAGTTTATTAAAAACCAGCAAAAACCCTTTATTTGCAGGATTAAGTACCGATGTGCAAGGTTTTAGAGCCGTTTATCATTTGGCGCAAAAAACTAATGGTAATTTACAACATATAAATAGCCAGAGCACCGCGCGTAATATGGCGGTGTTGCAAAGCACTGGCTGGCAAACGACAACGTTAACTGAAGTAAAAAATCGTGCCGATGTGATTGTTTGTATTGGCACCGATATCGTTTCGCACAACGCGCGATTATTTGAAAGATTTGTTTGGCTAGATAACAATTCAAAGGCCATGTTTACAGATGCTAAATCGCGTCAAATTATTTATATTGGTGAATGTTTAAATACCAACGCTGGCATTGCGCCTGATGGTAGGCAGCCAATTTCAGTTAATTGCAGTAACGCTGATTTAGCTGAAATATTAGCTGTTTTGCGCGCATTAATCGCTGGCAAAACGCTTAAAACACAAGCCGTTGCAGGCATTGCAATTGATGAATTAATCGCAGTTGCAGCAACGCTAAAACAAGCCAAATACGCCGTTTTAGCTTGGGTAGCCAAAGATTTAGATTTTGCACATGCCGAATTAACCATTCAAAGCATCACCGAAACAGTGGCTTTATTGAATGATAGAAATAGCCGCGCGGCAGGGATTTCGTTAGGCGGTAGCGATGGTGACACCAGCGCCAATAATGCCAACACATGGTTAACTGGCTATAGTTTAAATAATAATCAAAATGCGCATGATGCAGTCGTTTGGGTGAATAGCTTTAGCCCTGAAAAATTGCCAGAACAAACAGATAAGCCATTGATTGTGCTAGGAAATGCCAATACACAGCTTGCACAAATTCCTGATGTATTTATCCCCATTGCCACACCCAGTTTAGATTGCAGCGGCACTCTATTTAGAGTGGATTCAGCGGTGATTTTGCCGCTGAAAAAAGTGCGTGAGAATGATTTGCCAACATTAAATGATGTTGTGCGCCGAATTGAGGCCCTTCTGTGAGCTTAATAACCAAATTCCTCGTCATTCTGAGCCCAAGTTTTATTTGGGCGAAGAATCCAGATTTTCGCGCGATAACAACCGTTAAAACTGGATTCTTCGCTACGCTCAGAATAACGGTTATGTTAAGTTTTAGAGTTTTAGTTAAATGATTACGCATTTAAAAAATGGCCGAATTTACTGTCCTGTACTGGGTGCAGATGGCGTTGTGCAGGATATTTTTATTCGCGATGGCAAGATTATTGCCAAACCAAACGCAAGCGAAAAAATTAGCCAAACGTATGATTTAACAGGAAAAATTGTGATGGCTGGCGCGATTGATATGCACAGCCATATTGGCGGCGGCAAAGTGAATATTGCGCGTATGATGTTGCCCGAATTTCAAGATTCTAAGTTTCAATACTCTAAGTCTCAGGAAACAAAAAATTATAGCGAACCTGAAGCGCATATTTGCACGCCTAACTGTTCGCACAACGCTACCCCAAACACCAGCGACACCGGTTTTAGATACATAGAAATGGGCTATACCGCCGCGTTTGAGCCAGCAATTCTGCCCATTAATGCCCGCCAAGCGCATCTGGAAATGGCCGATACGCCGATGATTGATAAAGGCGGCTACGCCATGCTGGGCAATGACGATTACTTTTTGCGCTTACTTAGCAGCCATGCAGACCAAAAAGTGATTAACGATTATGTGGCTTGGACTTTGCACGCCACGCAAGCTATTGGCATTAAAGTGGTTAACCCAGGCGGTATTTCAGCGTTTAAATTTAATCAACGCCGTTTAAATTTGGATGAGAATCACAGCTACTATCAAGTGACTCCGCGCGCCATTTTAAAAAGCCTGAGCACGGCAGTACAGCAGCTTGGCATTGCCAAACCCTTGCATGTGCATTGCAACAATTTAGGCGCGGCGGGCAATTTTCAAACCACGCTTGATACTATGGGCGCGTCTGATGGCGTGCCTATGCACTTAACGCATATTCAATTTCATAGCTACGGCACAGAAGGCGACAAAAAATTTTCATCTGCCGCTGCGCAGATTTCAGAAGCGCTGAATAAAAATAAACATATTACCGCCGATGTTGGTCAGATTTTATTTGGTCAAACCGTGACCGCATCGGGTGATAGCATGATGCAGCATTTAAATGCCAAACATGCCAACCCCAAAAAATCGGTAATTATGGACATTGAATGCGATGCAGGCTGTGGCGTGGTGCCGTTTAAATATCGCGATGAAAATTATGTAAACGCGCTGCAATGGGCTATTGGCTTAGAGATTTTTCTATCGGTTACAGACCCGTGGCGCATCTTTTTAACTACCGACCACCCTAACGGCGCGCCATTTACCAGTTACCCGCATTTGATTCGTTTGCTAATGGATAAAGGCTTTAGAAATGAATCTTTTGCTAAATTAAACTTAGACGCGCAAGCCATGAGCAACCTCAAATCGCTAGACCGCGAATATAGCTTATACGAAATCGCGATTATGACGCGCGCTGGCGCGGCCAAATTAATAGGCCTAAATGACCGCGGCCGTTTAAGCGCAGGTGCTACCGCCGATATTACCGTTTACACCGACCAGCCTGACCGCGAAGCCATGTTTTCCAAGCCAGATTATGTGTTTAAAGATGGCGAATTAGTGGTTAAAAACGGCATTGTTGTTAAAGTGGTTTGGGGTAAAACACATACGGCTAAACCCGCATTTGATATGGGTGTAGAAAAAAACTTAAAAGAATATTTCGATAAATACCATACTATTCAATTAGATAACTTTAAAATTTCCAATGATGAAATCGCTGGAGATGGTCGTGGTCAAGTCATCAATCAGACTAAAGTGATTACGCACACGCGTAGCAACTAAACGCTTAATTTAGGGAGCAAGCAATGAGTAGATTATACGGCGCACAACACCGCAAATTACAAGACGAATTTGGCACACGCAAAATGGCTGACCGCGTTGAGGAACTGGTGTGCAAAACCGAATTTGACGATGGCGCAAAAGGCTTTATTGAAAGTGTTGAAATGTTTTATTTATCGTCAATTGACCATCAAGGCCGCCCTACCGTATCTTACAAAGGCGGCGATGCTGGCTTTGTTAAAGTGTTAGACAGCAACACGCTGATATTCCCCAGCTACGATGGCAATGGCATGTTTTTTTCGATGGGCAATATCAGCACCAACCCGCAAGTTGGGCTGTTGTTTATCTCATTTGAAACGCCAAATCGCCTGCGCGTGCAAGGCACTGCCACCATTTCGCAAGACCCCGCTTTGCTAGCGCATTACAAAGAAGCGGAATTTGTGGTCACTGTTACTTTGTCCGAGTTATGGCAAAACTGCCCACGCTATATTCCCAAATATGAAAAAGTGCGCAGCTCGCGCTATGTACCGCGCGCGCATTGCGAAACGCCATTAGCAGGTTGGAAGCAGTTGGATTTAGTGCAAGATGTGATTTCTGCAAGCGATGCGCAAAAAGCGGCTAAAGTAGGTGTGATTGATATTGACACTTGGGTTGGCAAAATTATTTCGGCGGATGAAACTGCTTAATTATCATGCAAATTAATGGCATTACAATTGATGACACCTTTGCCGAAGCATTTAATATGCGCGGCACGCGGGTTATCATTACCGCGCTTAATTTAAAATGGGCATACCATGCCGCCAATGCCATGACAGGCTTTGCTACCAGCGTGATTGGTTGCGGCGTTGAGGCAGGCATTGAGCGCGAATTATCCAGCGCTGAAACGCCAGATGGCAGGCCAGGCGTGAGCATTTTAATGTTCGCCATGGGTAGCAAAGTGCTAATGCAACAGCTAGAAACGCGCATGGGGCAATGTATTCTTACCTGCCCCACCGCCGCCGCATTTGCTGGCATTGAAGCAGGAATAGACGTAGACCAAATTAGCTTGGGCAGGCATTTGCGCTATTTTGGCGATGGCTATCAGACATCCAAGCAGATAAATGGAATACGTTATTGGCGCATCCCCGTGATGGATGGCGAATTTTTCACGCAAGAAACCACAGGCATGGTGCGCGCGATTGGTGGCGGTAATTTTTTGATTTTAGCCACCTCACAACCCGCCGCTTTGCATGCCGCCGAAGCTGCAATTGAAGCCATGAAAAAAGTGCCCAATGTGATTATGCCATTCCCTGGTGGCGTCGTGCGTTCTGGCTCTAAAGTCGGCAGCAAATATCCCAAAATGTTCGCAAGCACCAATGACGCATTTTGCCCCACTTTAAAAGGCTTGGTGAATACGGAATTAAGCGACGATATTGAAAGCGTAATGGAAATTGTGATTGATGGCCTGACGTTCGCCGATATTGCAGAGTCTATGCGCGTTGGCATTCAAACCATTTGCGATTTAGGAATTGATAGTGGCGTAAAGCGTATTTCAGCCGGCAATTATGGCGGAAAATTAGGGCCGCATCATTTTAAATTGCACGAAATTATGAAAAGTATTGATTAATGCACTATTTTAAACCTAAACAGCTGCAACCAATTTTCTATGCGTCATTCTGGCGTAGGCCAGAATCCAGGCAAATCAAATGCCCAGCTCTGTTGCAAGAACCAATATTGGCTAAATTGAATGTTGACTGGATACCAGCCTGCGCTGGTATGACGAACCAGAAAAAATACAAATTAACGAAATGATTGCACTTACATTCACCCTTAAACCAAACCTAACGCAACCGATTGATTGCCGCCTGTTAACGCCTAATAATTTAGCCGATTTAACGATTGCAGAAATCGAAAACTTAAGCCTGCTGCACACTAAAAACTCAGCCAAAATCGGCGATTATTTTGATGTTTCTGGCTCAGACGCTAGCCATATTATTTTTAAAAACAGCAATCAGCAGCTAGATTTTATTGGTCATAAAATGACGCACGGGCAAATCACCATAGAGGGCGATTGTGGTGATTTTTTAGGTAGCCAAATGCGTGGTGGCCGCATTATTTGCCAAGGTAACGCCAAAGACCGCGTAGGCGATCAAATGCGTCGCGGCTTGATTTTAATTAATGGAAATGCAGGTGACTATTGCGGTAGCCGCATGATTGCAGGCACCATTGGCATTTATGGCAGCGTTGGCCGCTATGTTGGCTTTGCCATGAAGCGCGGTACGATTTTATTAACCCAAACACCCAAACTGCATGCCACCATTCAAGATTGCGGCACTCACACCCTGCCATTTTTAGCACTTCTATTTAAATCGTTTCACGCCTTGCCAAGTCAATTTGCAAACATTAAAAGTCTTCGTGTTCAACGTTATGCAGGTGATTTAGCTTGTAATGGCAATGGGGAGATTTTGGTTTTAAATAAATCAAGTATTTAACTAAAATTCCGCTCATATTAACCCGTCATTCTGAGGCGATGCATTATCAGCCGAAGAATCTAGTCCTTTGTGAGTTAAAAGCTGGATTCTTCGCCCAAATAAAATCCTTGTGCTCAGAATGAAGCATGTGGGTGATTTGGATAATAGGTCTAGTTTTTGTAAACGGCTAGCAAGTGTTAAAATAGCGTTTTAGCAATTTTTAAGCATTTAACATGAAGTTTCTGACCGCCGCCCTGTATAAATTCGTTAGCCTGCCCAATTACGCTGAGCTGCAAGCGCCAATCCACGCCGCTTGCGACGCACATCATATTAAAGGTACGCTTTTGTTAGCGGCAGAAGGTATCAACGGCACGATTGCTGGCTTGCCAGATGATATTAAAGCGGTATTGCATTATTTGCGCACAGATGCCCTATTTGAAGGCAAGTTTGCGAACCTTGAACATAAAGAATCGTATGCTGATGAGCACCCGTTTTACCGCATGAAAGTGAAGCTAAAAAAAGAAATTGTGACCATGGGTGTGCCAAGCGTTAACCCGAATAACACGGTTGGTACTTATGTAAAGCCGGAAGATTGGAATGCGCTGATTGCCGACCCTGATGTGATTGTGCTGGATACACGCAACGATTATGAGGTGCATATTGGCACTTTTAAAGGCGCGGTTAACCCTGAAACGACGACTTTTAGAGAGTTTCCCGAATACGTTGCGCAAAACTTAGATAAAAATAAACACAAAAAAGTAGCCATGTTTTGCACTGGCGGTATTCGTTGCGAAAAAGCCTCCTCATATATGCTAGAGCAAGGTTTTGAAGCAGTTTATCATCTGCAAGGCGGTATTTTAAAATATTTAGAAACCGTGCCAGAAGAGCAAAGCCTCTGGCAAGGCGAATGCTTTGTGTTTGACCAACGTGTGGCGGTTAAGCATGGTTTAGAAGTGGGTGAGTTTGGCCAATGCTACGCCTGCCGCATGCCACTTTCGCCAGAAGAACTAAAATCGCCTCAATACACCGCTGGCATTAGTTGCCCACATTGTTACGATTCGCTTACGGAAGATAAAAGGCAAAGTTTAACCGAACGCCAAAAACAAGTTATTTTGGCCAAAAACCGCGGCGCGGCGCATATTGGCGAAAAGCAAAAAAAATAACTTCTAGCTGCATATAGCAGCTTGAGTTTGATTGTTTAGTATCAAGCGACTTAATTATCTTGGTTGGTTATAGGCCTGGTTTCAAGACTGGCTAAATCCCAATTTTCAGCCCATTCTAATAGCTTGTCAGCCGCCATTGGCTTGCTCATATAATAGCCTTGCCCATAATCGCAACCCATGCGTTTTAAAATACTCCACACATTTTGGTTCTCAATACCCTCTGCCACCACTTTTAAGCCCAAATTATGACCTAGCTCAATGGTCGATTTCACTATCGTCACATCATCTTGGTCGCGCTCAATATTCATCACAAATGAACGGTCAATTTTAAGCTCACTCACTGGCAGGCGTTTTAGATATGCCAAAGAGGAATAGCCTGTACCAAAATCGTCAATCGATAGCTGAATGCCCATTTTTGCAATACGCTCTACCGTTTCCAGCGCGCGCTCAGGGTCATCCATAATGCTACTTTCGGTAATTTCTAATGTAATGGAATGAGCCTGAAGCTGTTGTTCATCCAAAATTATCTTTAGTTTTTGCGGCAATTCAATATCAATTAAATCTCTGGCAGAAAGATTCACCGCTACTGCAATATTTAAGCCTTTGCTTTGCCAAAAAGCGGCGTAGCGTGCCGCTTCTGTCAACATCCAATAACTTATTTTGCCAATATGCCCAGTTTGCTCAGCAAAGGGAATAAACATATCGGGAAATACCATGCCGCGTTCTGGATGGTTCCAGCGAACCAGCGCTTCTACAGACAGGAATTTCCCCGTTACAAAATCAACTTTTGGTTGCACATATAAACTCAATTGGTTTTGCTCAACGGCCACTTTAATTTCACTTACTAGCGATAAATTTTCATCATTGGCCACATCTAAACCACCATGATAAACCGCTACACCACCGGCGGTGTTTTTAGCGGCATACATGGCAATTTCGGCACGGCTTAGCAGCACTTCAATGTTGTTGGTGTGCGCTGAGTAATTGGCAATACCAACACCTGCGCTTAAATCTACAAAGGTATCGTTAAGTGCAATCGGTGTTTCAAGCGCCAGTTGCAAGCGCTTTGCCACCACTAACGCTAGTTCGGCATCTGTATTGGCCAAAATTATGCCAAATTCATCCCCACCCAAACGCGCTACCACATCGCTTTCACTTTTGCAGCTTTGCATTAAACGCTCCGCTACACCTCTTAATAATTGATCAGCCGCCGAATGCCCCAGCACGTCATTAACGTGCTTAAAGCGATTTAAATCCATCATCAAAACAGAAAAAGTTTGCTGATTAATGGAGTGTTTTTTGCTAAATTTAAGCAGTTGATCAGTAAAAAAAGCACGGTTTGGCAATTGTGTTAGTTCATCCCAATACGCCAACTTGCTGATTTTTTGTTCACGCTCAGCCACGGCTTCACGCATGCGATCAAAGGTACGGCTTAAATGACCTATTTCATCGGTACTATTCGATAAAATAGGTTCGCTGTAATCCCCTTTTTCAAGCATTTCTGCCGTTTCAACCAATTTTGTTAATGGCTTTGTAATACGTTTTGCGGTTAACACGCTGCCCGCTACAAAAACAAATGCCCCTAAAATCGTTAACACTAACAAATTGATCTGCAAGGTCAAATATGGCGCTAAAGATTCGCTGATTGAACGCTGTAATACGGCAATAAGTATCTGATTATCTTGATTTAATAATTGAACATAGCGCGTTCCGTAATCAAGTTTTTGAATTGAAACTTCAGTATCGAGCACATTAGAAACGGTTGTATTTTGATTTGTATTATGCGTCCAGTCACCTGGAATACCATTGATAATATCGTGTGCAGATACCTTGCTCATGGTGCTAGAAGATAGAATCCAGCGTGGTTTGTTGCTAGAAGCGAAATTTTTTTTCGTAATAAAACTGACTTCGAGCAGGGACACGTCTTGGATGCGGCTTGCCCAGCTGTCATTAATTTCAAAACCGGTGATAATCCAGGCGATGGTAAGTGGCGCTTTTACAGGGACAGCTACCAGTAAATATGGCACTCCATCAAAAACCGCAATATTAAAAGATTCACCACCTCGTTGCGCTACTTCGATTAGTCGCTTAATCGGCTCGTCGATTAAGTGTGTTGGCAAACTGCCAGAAACGACTTTCCTTTCACCATCTGGGCTGTAGAGCATGTTAACGTCAGATTCTATTCGGCTACCGCTGTTTTCTAAAGCCGATTGAATGGTTTCGCTATCATTGCTGGCAATGGCTTGACGAAATCCAAAATCGGTGGCCAAAATACGCGCACTTAAGGTTAGATTTTCGCCACGCCTAATGATCACTGTGCGTAACACTTGCTCGCCAATACCAAGTTGCTCTTTAATGGCTACCCGCGCATTTTTGTTAATACTTACCCAAATGGCGATAAACCCAATAAACTGCACCACCAAAATTAAAGTGACGAATAGAAAAACAATTCGACTTTGTAAACTCTTAAAAGGTAACTTCATTTAAAAAAATCAATGCTATTCATTGCTAAAACGTTTATTTTTTAGCAGGAATCATAAAAGGCTTAAGTGACAAAGACATAACAACCGCTTGAGATTCTTTGACAACCATTTGTTTTTCAACGATTTCATTCTCTTTTGCTAAGGCGTAATGCCACGCTTTTAATTTGTAATTGCCATTTGGTAAATCGTGCAAAACTGCTTTACCCAATTTATTGGTTTTTGCAAAATATGGCGTATCCACCACGTGTATAAAAGCCACCATGTAATCATGTATATTACAGCCTAAAATAACCGTTCCCGCCTTATCAAATTTCACTGGGCTAGTAGGCACGCCTGAATAGAGCTTTAGCTCAAAGGTTTTAGCTGGTGAAAATGAGTAAACATGATGCCTAACACTATCAAAATTAGGAAACGTAATATCAGAGCCGACCTGCACCACACTCACTAAAGGATTAAATTGTTTACCGCGTTGTTCAATAATCGCAGAAGCAGGTGATGTGACTGTTTTGTTATCTGACTCTGCATAAACCACGGCGTTCTCAATGGGTGACCCTGTGGTATCAAGTACTGAAACTGATAAATCAGCCGCGTATAATTGTTGGCTAATAAAAATTAAAACATAGCTAGCAACAATACGTAAATTTAATAAGTTTGGCATTAGATTGGTGTCACAATATCGCGCTTCATTGGCGCTAAAATTTTTAATAATTCATTCTTTTCACGTGTATTCACATATTTGTTAAGCGTGTCTCTAAACATGCTTACAAAAGCGTCAAACTCCGCTTCGGTTATCTTGGCATCTTTGTGCGAATTCAACATCGTTTCACC
>JAYWCF010000062.1:0-17371 GCA_043780715.1 Methylotenera sp.
TTAAGCCATTTGGTAATTTATGTTTGATATACCCTCAATACCAGCTACTATTCATTGATATTATAAAAGGTCGTTATGACTGGTCGCCGCGATCCTAAACTGAATCATTTTTTAGCCAAATTAAGCCCAGCGCTTTACGCAGCGTTGTTGCCAGAGCTGCAATTAATACCTCTGCCAAGAGATTTAGATTTGTATCAAAAGGCTAGCAAGATTGATTTTATCTATTTTCCCATCAGCAGCATTATTGCGGTGGTTAAAGTGTTAATGGATGGCGTGGCGCCAGAAGTGGCAACCATTGGTAACGATGGTTTGGTGGGCACTGATGCGTTTATGCATATATATTCGCCCACCACGCGGGTGGTGGTGCAAAGCGCTGGCTGGGGATACCGCCTAAAGGTGAGTGTAGCGCAAAAGTTATTTGATAACGAACCAGAATTTAGGGCGCTGGTTTTAAAGTATATTCATGTGATTTTTTCGCACTCGTCACAAATTGCCGCCTGCAATCGGTACCACAATTTAGATCAGCAAGTGTGCCGCTTTTTGTTAACCAGTTTAGATAGGTGGGCTTCAGACCGCATTAGTTTAACGCACCAGCGCGTGGCCGATTTGCTGGGTGTTCGGCGTTCTGGCGTATCAGAAGTATCGTCAAAATTAGCCAAGTTGGAATTGATTAAATACCACCGCGGCTGTGTCACTATTTTGAATCGCGCAGGGTTAGAAAAAATGGTTTGCGAATGCTACAAAGCCATTAAGTTAGAGCAAAAAAACGTTTAGTTTTACACCCTTACTGCTTTGTTCATGGCAGCCTTTTCACCGCTTGTAAAAGCCTAATAGATAAACGCTTAAATCACTATTCGCAAAGTCTGTACGTTATCGTACATAAACTTTGCGGGTATCACTTTACTATGCGTTCTCATTTGCAACAAATGACCAAATAAAACGTTGATTCATGAGTAAATCATTGAAATTTAAGGTTTTAGTTTGAATTTATCTATAACACGATGTAACGAAAAGAGCATTAATTGACAGATAATCAACCAGCATTAAAAGAACATCGCAGGCTAACGGCGTTACAACATCAAAAGTATTGGATTCGCCATTTGAAACCATTTTTGACAGCATTACGCGCATGGCAAGCGATGTATGCGGTACGCCCATTGCGCTAATCTCACTAGTGGATGAAAACAGAATATGGTTTAAATCGAATGTGGGCTTAGAAAGTTTTATCGAAACGCCGCGTGATGGCTCTTTCTGCCAGCAAACACTGGTTAATGAAGAGTTGTTAGAGATTCCAGATGCCACTTTAGATGAGCGATTTTGGGATAATCCCATGGTGACAGCGCATCCCGATTTGCGGTTTTATTGCGGTGTGCCAATTAAATTGCCAATGGGCGAAATTATTGGTGCCATTTGCGTGCTAGATTTAAAGCCCAATTATTTAAACGATTGCCAACGCAAAGCGATTGAGGGCTTAGCCAAATTGGTTTCGCAATTATTGGTGTTGCGCGAAGTTAATCATAAACGCAATTAATTTTATTATTAAGCTGAGTTTTTCAGTTTAAAACCCCCTTGAAAAAGCCGCTAATCATAGCGGCTTTTTTATGCCTTATTCTTCGCTTTATTCATGCACCAAATAAGTTTTCTTTGCGCACTAAAGTCGTGCGTTAACGCTTAATTTCATCCTTAAAACCAAGCTTAAGCCATCATTGCAATGCCTTGAAATAGGCTTTGTAGGCGGCTTGCAAGCTATATGACGTGGTATCAATATAAGTTGGAACGCTACTTGCTAACTGAACATATTAGCAAGATTGTTTGCACAGCAAAGGGTGAACAACATGATTAAACACTATTTAATGACATTTTATACACTGCTTATGGTGTTAAGCATGGCAAATAGTGCATGGGCAAAACCAGCAGATGCTATGGTAAGTGCACTAAGTAATAGTGTTTTGCGTGTAAAAGTGATGTTGCCAAATGGTAATCTTGGTTTGGGTTCTGCTGTGGTTATCGGCAAAAATGAAGTAATTACCAATTGCCATGTAGTGACTGACGCTACTAACGTTGCTGTGATTGTAAATGGCGAGCCGCACAAAGCGACCGCGATTAAAGCCGATTGGCATCATGATTTATGCATGCTAACAGTTGAAAACTTAGATGTACCCAGCGTAAAAATTGGTGCTAGCAATGCGCTTAAATACGATGAATCTATTTTTACCATTGGCTATCCAGACGAAACTAAAACGCCAGTCAACACGTTTGGTGAGGTTAAAGGCTTGTTTCCAATGGATGGCAGCGTGGTGATACGTGCCAGTAGCGCTTTTAGATTAGGTGCTAGTGGCGGCGGTGCATTTGATGATGCTGGCAACTTGGTCGGCATTATTACCTTAAAAAGCAAAGGCAATGCCGCACAATATTTCTTTATGCCGGTTGAATGGGTGCAAGCACTAATGAGCAAACCAGCATTAGCGTTAGGCGTAAAAAGTGAAAAACCATTTTGGGCCATGGCCGCCACGCAACGCCCGTACTTTATGCAAGTGGTGCAACCTTATGTTAGCCAAGAGTGGTCTGCTTTATTAAAAGTGGCGGCGCAATGGGTGAAAAATGAGCCTAATACCGCTGAATCGTGGTTTTATTTAGCTACGGCTGAATTTGCAACTAATGATTATAGCCATGCGGAAGAACACTTTAAAAAGGTGCTAGCGCTAAATAGTCAACACAGCCAAGCAAGCGATTATTTGGCTAAAATGGCACAAAAAACGGCTAGTGCCAATGTTGGTTTAAACCAGTTTGCACTAATTGATTAAGGTTTTTATTCTGACGTAATAGCTGGGTGCTGCACAGGGTTAAGCGGATTGCTTAGTGATTTTAAATGACGGTATAAAATGCGCGTTTCCAGCAAATTCCAGACCCTTAGCATCGCTTCAATCGTATCAAATGGCTTAGTCAAAAAATCCTTGGCGCCCAATGCCAAGGCTTTTCGCTTGGCGGCAATTGTTGCATCGGCGGTTAACACCAATACAGGTAAGTATTCATCTTTTGGAATATGGCGCGATAGCATGTCTAGCACGGCATAACCATCCAGCTCTGGCATCATTAAATCCAGCAAAATCAAATCTGGCTCAAACGCATTGAATAAATCCAGCGCGCGGGTGGAATCGGCGGTGCTTATCACTTGATGAAAACCTTCTCTGGCCAGCAAATCTTCTAGCAGCCTTAAATTGGCTTCTGCATCGTCAATCACTAAAATTTTGGCATTTAATATATCTGCTTCATTCATGTTTTATGCCTCAATCAATTCTCTTATTTTTTTGCTAAACGCTGCTACGTCTAACGGTTTAGTCATGTAATAGCCCGCGCCAGCGGCTTGCAGGCGCGCTATCGTTTCGGGTAGCGCATCGGCGCTTAAAATCATAATGGGTATATTTTGGTAATTGGCATCGGCTCTGATGTAGCTAACCAAGCTTTCGCCAGAGCCATCTGGCAAGTTTAAATCAATCAATAATAACGATGGCATCACTTCTGTTAGATATTGTTTGGCATCTTTAATAGTGCTCACGCAATGAATACGCAAATCGTGCTGGCGATGAATAATGGCCTCAATTAGCGCGCGATTACTCATGTTATCTTCTACATATAAAACAGAATGTTTATTTTTTAAAGCCGTGTATTTTTTGTTGGGCGATGACGGCGTTGATTCGTTTAATACATCATCGGGTTCACCCGCGTTTAGCGCTATCCAAAATAAGCTTTTATCATTGGCCACATGAATACTGCCGTTCATGGCCAGCATAATTTGTTTGGATAATGCCAAGCCAAGGCCAGTGCCTTCTACTTTTGTTTGCTCAGCGCCTAATCGGTCAAACGGGGTAAATAGGCGTTCTTTTAATTTGGCCGGAATCCCCGCGCCTTCATCTTGCACTTCAATAATCACCTTGCCATCAAGTTGATAAGCATTAAGCTGAATAACTGAGTTGGCAGGCCCGTATTTAAGCGCATTTGAGAGCAGGTTAAGCACCACTTGTAACAGTTTTTGCCGATTTGCATTGGCCCATAAATTGGGTGCAATAGTGGTTTTAATTTCAATATCTCTAATTTTGCCAATAGGTGCAATGTATTGTTTGGCTTCTTCTAGCAAGGTATTTACGGCAACTGAGGCTAAATCTAGCGATATTTCACCTGATTCGATTCTGGCGATTTCTAACACTTCGTTAATTAATTTAAGCAAATGTTGGCCAGCGCCTAAAATCAATGACACGCTATCGCGTTGTTTTCCTTGCGATAAATCTTGTTCTAACAATTGCGCAAAGCCCAAAATGGCGTTAAGCGGCGTTCTCAGTTCGTGGCTAGTGCGCGATAAAAACATACTTTTTGAGGCACTGGCTTCTTCCGCTTCTTTTTTGGCTTGAATAGAATCGCTGATATTTTTAGCCAGCAATTGCGAAGCATGATCCAACTCATCGGATAATTGGCCCAGTTCATCTTGGCTGCTTGAGGGCAAATCTAATTTCTCTGCTTTGGCCAGATGCGCGGCAGAATCTCTTAATAATCGAACTCGTTTGACAATGGTGCGCGAAAAAATCCAAACCGCTACTAAAGAGCCAATAATGCCAGCAACGGCGGCAAATAAGGTAATCACAATATGGCGTTGACGTTGTTGCATCACGTCTTGCTGATCTTTAGCCACTAAAATTGCCTCTTCGGCATTTAGGCGTTCAATTTCAACTCTTAACTGATCTAGCGTATTCACTTGCGATTTGAATTTAGCGATTAAATCGTCTGAAGCAATATTCGATTCGTATTCCGAAAGCACGCGTAAATCGCGCAGATTTTGTTCGGCTAGTGGGTTAATGATAGCTAAGCGTTTTTTTTGCGCATCGTTATCTAGCTGAATTTCTAAGGCTTTTAATATGGCGGGTAATTTACTTTCAACCTGAAAAAATATATCCAAAAAATGCTTATCGCCAGTCAGCAAATAATCCCTCACGCCAGTCGAAGCTTCAATCAGCATAGTGTGCACTTCTTGAATATCGCGCTGATTTTGCAAGGCCAGCCTAAGCTTATTTTCAAGCTGGGTGGATTCTTGCTCTCTTATATAGAGTGAGCCAAGCGATGCCAATAACACCAGCAAGGGTAGGGCGATCACACACACGCCTTTTAATCCCAATGGCAAATCTTGCCAAGCTTGTGCAATCCAGCTTAGTGGCTGAAAGTGATGATTGGTTGATGGTGTATTTTTCATAAAAGTTGATTACGATTTATAGCCAAGCTCAACCGCCTTTACCGCGGCTTGGGTTCTATCTTTTACGCCAAGTTTATTCAAAACGCGCTCAACATGAATTTTAGCCGTTCCTGCCGCAATACCTAATTTTGCGCCAAGCTCAATATTGCTTAAGCCAGAAGGCAATAGAGCAAAAATTTCGCGCTCTCTTGGCGTTAGCGCTTCTAAAATAGTTTGGTCTACCTCGCTACGCGCAGGGCCTTGGTGTTGCGAAATGGCTAACGCTATTAGGCCAGCCAGCGCTTGTAAAGTCTCAATTTCGGCTGGGTTTAGTGTGAGTGATTTGCCAGAAAGCGCAATCATTCCTTTGCCATGTTGGCCCAATGCAATCGGAATCAGGCAATCATGATGGCTGCTGTCGCCATGCGTCCAAAGTTGTGCGTTTTTATTTTCATATAATGCAAAACGCACAGGGTTTTTTAGCATTAGCGCCAATATGCCCATCATGGGAATACGCGTTCCAATAGGCAATGTTTGGCCCACTTGATTATAAACAACCAGTTTGCCAGAGTTTTCAATTGCCAATAAGGCATGCTGGGCAGAAAGCAGCGTGCAAAGCGATTGCAATAAGGTGCTAGATGCGGCAATGCCCCAGCCGTGCTCAAAAAATTGCTGGCCAAGGTTAAGGTAAAGCCGCAAATGTGAATCGTTGGCTTGCGTTTGTTTTAAGCTCTCTCTTAACGCCCGCGCGCTGGTTGGCTGGCTTATTTGACTATCTGCTAGATGTTCAATTTCATTTGGCATATGCCGAATAGTATATACCGTTCTACCTATAATGGTAGATTTTTACTTTGCGCACTACATGGATAATGCATCAAATCGGGAAAGCAATGAAATAACCCTCAAAGAATTACAAACCAACTTGGAGAATGAAAAAATGAACAGTTTAAAATTAGCAGTGATTGTTTCAACAACTGCATTATTAGTTTCTGGCGCTGTATTGGCACAAGATACTTACAAAAATAATGCGCATAACCAAAACTTTATGTCTAAACGCCCATACGCACAGCCATTGCCAGATAGCGCTTCTGAAAAAAGCAGTGAGTTTGAAGGTGCTACATTGATTCGTGGCGAAGTAGATGAAAGCGCCAATACACAGAATAAAAGTGCAATCAATAAAAATACACAAGTACAACGCATGAACCAGTTATCGAAACGTCCGTACTAAAAGTAGTAAAAATTTAGCAAAAGTTAAGTTGAGGTAATGAAGATGAAAAGTGTAAATCTTGTAGGATTAGCCGTAGCGTTATTGTTAATAACAGGCGTTGTTCAAGCGGGAGATGATAAAGCGCAGAATGTCATCAACCAAAACTTATCAAAACGGCCTTACCAAGAGGCACAAGCTGAATCTACTGCCAATAAAGCCGAAAATTTTGAAGCGGCAACCTTGGTTAAGGGGGAAAATACTGAGCAAGAAGTTGGCCCAAGCAAATATCAGCAATTGCGTATTCGCATGCTAGGACAACGGCCTTATATGGAAAAAAGCACGGATTAGTTCATTTAAAAATAGTCACACTAAAAAGCGCCCATGTCATCATAACGGCACTTTTTTTTTGTTACACTACCGAGTAGATATTATCAATGTAGAGGCGGCGTTAGATTGAATATTCAAGCATGGTTTAAAGAAATAAAAAGTGATTTACCCGCTAGTATTGTTGTATTTTTTGTTGCACTTCCGTTATGCCTAGGCATTGCATTAGCCTCTGGTGCGCCGCTATTCTCAGGCATTATTGCCGGTATTGTGGGCGGTGTCATTGTCGGTATGGCAAGTGGATCACCCCTTGGCGTAAGCGGCCCAGCGGCTGGTTTGGCAGTCATTGTATTTGGCGCCATTAGTACATTAGGCTCTTGGGAGGCATTTTTAACCGCGCTGGTGATTGCCGGCATAATTCAGTTGGCACTTGGTTTTCTTAAGGCTGGCTTTATTGCTTACTTTTTCCCCACCTCTGTCATCAAAGGTATGCTAACGGGTATTGGCTTGCTGATTATTTTAAAGCAAATTCCACACGCGCTTGGTTACGATTTTGAATTTGAAGGCAGTGAATCATTTTTTAACGATGCAGGTGAAAATACTTTTTCAATCATCATGAAAGCGTGGAATTTACTCACGCCAGGTGCTTTGGTTATTTCTGCAGTATCGCTAGCGTTATTAGTTTTATGGGATAAAGTGCTTTCTAAAAAGCACCGTATTTTTCAGTTATTACAAGGCCCTATTGTGGTGGTTTTACTGGGTATTGTGTTTACTTACTTGTTCCAAAACCAAATTCTTAATTTCACACTTAGCCCAGATCAAATCGTCACGCTACCAGTAGCCACCAGCGTTACGGGGTTTTTTAGCCAGTTTACTTTCCCCGATTTTTCACAATTAAATAATATTGAGGTGTATAAAATTGGTGCGGTAATGGCGATTGTAGCCAGCCTTGAGACTTTGCTTTGTGTTGAAGCAACTGACAAATTAGACCCTTACAAGCGTGTGACGCCCACCAATCGTGAGCTAAAAGCACAAGGCTTGGGTAATTTAATTTCTGGCTTAATTGGCGGGCTACCAGTCACGCAAGTGGTTGTGCGCAGCTCGGCTAATATTTCGTTTGGCGCTAAAACCAAGCTGTCGGCGATTATGCATGGCTTTTTCTTGCTGATTAGTGTGGTTACTATTTCTAGCTTGTTAAATATGATTCCGTTAGCCAGCTTGGCGGCGGTATTGATTATGGTGGGTTATAAATTGGCTACGCCTTCATTGTTTATAAAAATGTACGCGCTAGGCTGGGAGCAATTTGTACCGTTTATTACCACCATTATTGTGATGCTATTTACCGATTTGCTGACCGGTATTGCGGTTGGTATGGTAATGGGCTTATTGTTTACGCTTCATCACAGCTACCGCAACTCGCACTATATGAAAGACACGCAAACCATGAATAATGGCGTTTCGGTGCACCATATTGTGTTGGCAGAAGAAGTGTCGTTTTTTAACAAAGCCAGTATTATTCAGGTATTAGAGGCAATTCCAAGCAACTCAAAAGTGGTGATTGATTGCAGCCAATCAAAATCGATTGCTTACGATGTGGCTGAATTTATTCGCGATTATCAATTGCATGCTAAATTAAAAAGTATTGAAGTAGAAACGGTTGGATTTATTGCGCCATTATCTTAGTTGATTTTAAGATAAGCGTAGTATTAAGTAATAGGATTGAATGTTTTTTGAATTTTTGTAGAGGCTAATTTTTATGTATACACACCCGTTATTAAATCGCGACAAAATCACACCCAAAGAGGCCTTAGATATTTTAATTGAAGGCAATGACCGCTTTGTTAACAACTATCAAAGCGATAAAGATTTTCAAAGTTTGGTTAAAATCACTAAAGATAAACAGCACCCATTTGCGGCCGTGCTTAGTTGCAGCGATTCGCGCGCACCGACCGAAATGCTGTTTGATCAAGCATTGGGCGATGTGTTTAGTGTGCGTTTAGCCGGCAATATTGCGTCGGATAAAGCCATTGGCTCATTAGAATTTAGCTCAAAATATTTGGGCAGCAAGCTGATTGTGGTGATGGGTCATACGGGATGCGGCGCGGTAAAAGCGGCATGCGATGACTTTAAAGATGGCCATATTGGCGAGATTATTAATTTAATCAAACCTTCAATCCGTCATGAAAAAACCGTGATTAATGCTGAAGATCGCTGCTCTAAAAACCCAGATTTTGTTGAAAAAATTAATGAGTTAAATGTGCGTTACCAAATTGATACCATAGTGCGCTTAAGCGATATTGTGGATGAAATGCTTGAGAAACACCAAGTGGGCATTGTGGGCGGTATTTATGATTTATCTACTGGTAAGGTGAAGTTTTTGGAAGATACGTTTATTAGCTAAATAGATAGAATTAAAAAAAGCCGCTTAATAGCGGCTTTTTTATGAATGGCACAGAATTAGCGATGGCCTTCTTTAGCCATATTAATACTGTATTTTGGGATTTCTACTATTAAATCGGTATTACCCACAATGGCTTGGCACGATAAGCGCGATAGTGGCTCTAAACCCCAGGCTTTATCTAATAAATCGTCTTCATTGTCTTCAGCCGGATTCAAGCTTTTAAAGCCTTCGCGCACAATCACATGGCAAGTGGTGCAAGCGCAAACTTGGTCACAGGCGTGATCCATATCAATGTCGTTATCCAACAAATTTTGGCAGATAGAATCGCCAACTTTGGCCTCAAATGCGGCGCCATCTGGGCAAAGCTCTACGTGCGGTAATACAATAATTTGGGTCATTTTAGTTCCTATATTTATTTCAACTAGTCATTCTGAGGTTAAGTTTTATCTAACCGAAGAATCCAGTTCTCACCATTTAAATAGTGAATAACTGGATTCTTCGCTTTTCGCTCAGAATGACGGAGAAGAAAATAATCAACAATATCTTACAAATTTAAAGTCTTATAACTCAAACGTCTTACAGATCTAAAGACTTATAAATCTAAACTTTCTACGCTTTTACCCGATAACGCACGGCTCACGCTGGCATCCATGCGTTTAGCGGCAAATGCTTCAGTCGCCACATTTAAAGCCTCTGTCGCCTCATGAATGGCATGGCTATCTTGGCCATTAGTTAGCAATTGCAATGTGGCAAGTGACTCTATAATGCCTTCAATCTCAGCGGCTGTTAGCAAAGCACTATCTTGTTGTAAAGCCGCTTCAATCGCAAAAATCAAGCTGCTTGCTTCTACTTTTGCTTCTGCCAGCGCGCGCGCTTGTTTATCGGTTTCGGCTGCGCCAAAGCTACTTTGCAGCATGGTTAATATTTGCTGTTCACTTAATCCGTAGCTAGGTTTTACCACAATATTGGCTTCAATATTGGTGGTCATTTCGCGCGCTGATACACTTAATAAACCATCAGCATCCACTGTGAACGTTACTCTAATTCGCGCGCTACCAGCCACTAATGGCGGAATGCCGCGCAATTCAAATTTGGCTAGTGAACGGCAATCGCTCACCAATTCGCGCTCACCTTGCAACACATGAATGCTCATGGCGGTTTGGCCGTCTTTAAAGGTGGTAAATTCTTGTGCACGCGCAATGGGCAGGGTGCTGTTGCGCGGAATCACTTTTTCAACTAAGCCGCCCATGGTTTCTAAACCCAGCGATAGCGGAATCACATCCAGTAATAATAAATCGGCATCGCTTTTGTTGCCTGCCAGCGTATTGGCTTGAATAGCCGCGCCAAGCGCTACTACTTTGTCTGGGTCTAAATTGGTGAGTGGCGTTTGTTTAAAGAAATCAGCCACCGCTAAGCGTATCTGCGGCATACGGGTGGCTCCGCCCACCATCACAATACCTTTGATATCTTCAATATTTAAGCCTGCGTCACGCAAGGCTTTTTTAGTCGGATTAAGTGTTTTGGCTACCAACGTTTGCGTTAACTCATTGAATTTTTTAGCACTTAAGGTTAAATCAATCACTTCGCCTGTACTTAAAACACTGGTGATTTGCGCATTGGCGTGGTCAGTCAGCCACTCTTTGGCTTCACGCGCTTTGGTTAACAATAAGCGTGTATCGTTGGCGTTTAATGGTTTGCAATGCGATTGCTCTAACAGCCAACAAAAGATACGGCGGTCAAAATCATCGCCGCCCAGCGCGCTATCGCCATTGGTACTTAATACTTCAAACACGCCTTTGCTGAGTTTTAATATAGATACATCAAACGTGCCGCCACCTAAATCGTAAATCACATAAGTGCCTGCTACATTATTATCTAAGCCATAAGCAACGGCAGCGGCAGTGGGTTCATTTAACAAGCGAAGTACATTTAAGCCTGCCAAACGCGCGGCATCTTTAGTGGCTTGACGTTGCGCATCGTCAAAATAGGCAGGTACGGTGATAACTACACCAACCAGCTCACCGCCTAGCGATTTTTCAGCGCGTGTTTTTAAGGATTTTAAGATTTCGGCAGAGATTTCTACCGCACTTTTAACGCCAGCGCGGGTTTGAATTTGTACTAATTTTTCGGCAGTAGATGGTTTTTCGCTTGCAGATGCGTTTTCAACAAAATGATAAGGCTGTGTAGAAACATCAATTTCGGCTAGGCTGCGGCCCATAAATCGTTTGGCTGAAACGATGGTGTTGGCTGGGTCAATCGATTGTGCCGCTTGCGCCTCATAGCCAACTTCAACATGGCCATCGGCCAAATAGCGCACTACGCTAGGTAATAGCGCATGGCCGTCATCGTCAATTAATACGCTGCTCATGCCGCTGCGCACGGTAGCCACTAATGAATTTGTTGTGCCTAAATCAATGCCCACCGCTAATTTATGTTGATGCGGTGCGGCTGATTGACCTGGTTCGGATATTTGTAAAAGTGCCATTACGCCGTCATTCCCGCAAAGGCGGGAATCCATTTTTGGTTTATGATAGTCAAATCTTTTTTAATGCCTTTTGGTCTGCTGAGCAGATATTTTTTTAGCATAATTGTTTAGTCTAATTGCTCAATAATTTTGTGAATATCGGCGCATACCTTATCAATAAAAATAAGCTTACGTGTGGCATCAGTGGCTAACGCTAAGTTTTTATTTGCATCGATTAAATCAACAAGCCTTGCTTGCAGAGCGCGCGATTCTTGCTGCATTTCAGCCAGTAATGCATCAAGCGCGTCAATATTTTTGGCTTGTTTTGCATCATCGATGGCTTCACGCCATTCCATTTGCTGCATTAAAAAATCAGCTGGCATAGCCGTATTGGTTTCCGCGATTGCATCAACACCTTGTAGCGCTAATAAATACAGTGCGCGGTTTGCTGGATTTTTTAAGGCTTGATACGCTTCATTTGCCAAGGTTGCTGTTTGCATAGAGCGCAATTTTTCAGCAGGTGATGCTGCCACAAAGCGGTCAGGGTGGCTGGCCGATTGAATGCTACGGTAATTGGTTTCTAGCGTTGCCAAATCTAAATTAAATTGCGGCGTTAAACCAAACAATTCAAAATAGGTATGATTATCCGCAATGCCAGTGTTTAAAGCACTCACACTGTAAAACTTTCACCGCAACCACATTCATCTTTTACGTTTGGGTTGTTAAACTTAAAGCCTTCGTTTAAGCCTTCTTTGGTAAAGTCTAATTCTGTGCCATCAATGTAGGCTAAGCTTTTCGGGTCAACAATCACTTTTACGCCATGGCTATCAAACGCCATGTCTTCTGGTTGCATATCGTCTACAAACTCAAGCGTGTAAGCCATGCCAGAGCAGCCTGTGGTTTTTACGCCAAGGCGCAAGCCAATGCCCTTGCCACGGTTGCTCAAGAATTTTTCAACACGGCTTGCCGCCGCTGGTGTTAAGCTAATTGCCATATATTTCTCTTAAATCCAATCAGAATTGCAAAAACGCTTACGCTGCTTCTTTAGCTGCCAATTGCTTGGCTTTAATATCGGCAACCGCTGCTTTAATCGCATCTTCCGCCAAAACTGAGCAATGGATTTTTACTGGCGGTAACGCCAACTCTTCTGCAATTTCAGAATTCTTAATCGCATAAGCTTCTTCAATGGTGCGGCCTTTAAGCCATTCTGTTACCAATGAGCTTGATGCAATGGCAGAACCGCAACCATAGGTTTTGAATTTAGCATCTTCAATAATGCCGCTATCGTTAACCTTGATCATCAACTTCATCACGTCGCCGCAAGCAGGCGCACCCACCATACCGGTACCCACGTTTGGGTCGTTTTTATCTAAAGAACCCACGTTTCTTGGGTTTTCATAGTGGTCTAATACTTTATCGCTGTATGCCATGATACGTACTCCTTAATTAAACTTTTAAATGGGTTCTTTTTAATGCGCTGCCCACTGTACTTTTGATATATCAATACCATCTTTAAACATATCCCAAAGTGGTGATAATTCTCTTAATTTACCCACTTTAGTTTTCAATAACTCAATGGTGTAATCCACATCAGCATCTGTGGTAAAACGGCCTATTGAGAAGCGAATTGAACTATGTGCTAGTTCATCATTACGGCCAATCGCGCGCAATACATAGCTTGGCTCTAGGCTGGCAGAAGTACAGGCTGAGCCACTTGAAACCGCAATATCTTTAATCGCCATAATCAATGATTCGCCCTCTACATAGTTAAAGCTGATATTCAAGTTGTGCGGTACGCGGTGTTCTAAGTCGCCATTTACATAGGTTTCTTCAATACTTTGCAAGCCAGCCAATAATTTATCGCGCAATTTACGAATGCGTGCGTTTTCAAATTCCATTTCTTCGCGCGCGATTCTAAATGCTTCGCCCATGCCCACAATTTGGTGTGTGGCTAATGTGCCAGAACGCATACCGCGCTCATGGCCACCGCCGTGCATTTGCGCTTCAATACGAATACGCGGTTTGCGGCGCACATACAAAGCACCAATGCCTTTTGGGCCATAGGTTTTATGCGCACAAAAGCTCATTAAATCAACTGGTAATTTTTCTAGATTAATCTCTACTTTGCCAGTGGCTTGCGCGGCATCTACATGGAATATCACATTGTTTTCGCGGCAAATATTGCCAATCGCTTCAATATCTTGAATCACACCAATTTCATTGTTCACCATCATCACGCTGGCTAAAACAGTATCTGGCTGAATCGCGGCTTTAAACTTGGCTAAATCCACCAAGCCATTTGCCTCTGGCTGCAAATAAGTAGCGGTAAAACCTAAACGCTCTAAATCGCGCACGGCATCAATCACCGCTTTATGCTCTGTGGCAATGGTAATAATGTGCTTGCCTTTGGTGGCGGCATAAAAATTAGCCGCGCCTTTAATGGCTAAATTGTTTGATTCGGTGGCGCCAGATGTCCACACGATTTCGCGCGGATCAGCACCGACTAATTTGGCGACTTCTTCACGTGCATTTTCAACCGCTTTTTCGGCTGTCCAGCCAAACGGATGGCTGCGTGACGCAGGGTTGCCGTAATGTTCCGTTAAATACGGAATCATCATGGCGGCCACACGCGGATCCACTGGCGTGGTAGCTGAATAATCTAAATAAATCGGGTCTCTATCCATTTTAATAATGCTTACTTTCTCGATGCTATTAAATTTGTTAGGCTAAAATTGCCGTTAAGTTTCTTAATCTTGCTAACTCTTGCTCTAGTACTTTTAAAAATTGTTGCACTTGTTCTACGCTATTACATAATCCAAAGCTCACTCTAATCGCGCCGCGCGCCACATCTGGCTCAATGCCCATTGCCAACAATACATGGCTGGGTTCTGAGCTATCAGAAGAACAAGCCGATCCGCTGGCAACCGCGAATCCTTTGCGATCTAGCGCCATCACCAAAGTTTCGCCTTCTATATTTTCAAATGCAAAAAAACTGGTGTTCGGTATACGTTTTGCCTGTTGACCAAACAAAATCGCGCCTAATTTAGCCAAACCTGCTTCACAAAAATCGCGCAACTGTTGCGTGTGCGCTGCAAATGTGGCCAAATTTTTAACCGCTAATTCGCACGCCAAACCAAACCCTACAATCGCCGCTACATTCTCAGTGCCGCTGCGCAAGCCTTTTTCTTGCCCACCGCCATGCAACAAGGGGTGAATATCCAAGCGCTTATCAATCACCAAAGCACCGGCACCCAACGGGCCACCAATTTTGTGGCTGGATAGCGTCATGGCGTTTACTTTTAATGCGGCAAAATCGACCGCAATTTTGCCTAAACCTTGTACCGCATCTGTATGCGCAAACGCTTTGTGCTCATGTGCCAACTCTGCAATTTGCACTAAATCTTGTATCACGCCAGTTTCATTATTCGCTAGCATCACCGATACCAGGTTGGTGGGGGCGGCTAACAAATTATGCAAGTGATGCCTATCCAAATGGCAATGCACATCTACACCAATAGTACGCGCTTGCCAGCCGCGTGATTGCATGGCTTGGGCAGGGCGCGACACGCAGGGGTGTTCAACCGCGCTAACTAAAATTTGCCCGTGACACAAATTGCTGGCAATGCCGTTAATGGCAAAGTTATTCGCCTCTGTGCCGCTTGCGGTAAACACCACTTGTGACGGATGCGCATTAACCGCATCGGCTACTTGTTCACGCGCACGCTCAACTGCAGCACGCGCCGTACGCCCAAAACTGTGGCGACTAGTAGCGTTACCATGCTGTTCAACCATAAATGGCAACATTGCCTCAAGCACTTCTGGTCTAAGCGCCGTGGTGCTGTTATGGTCAAAAAAAACGTGGCTCATTTAAACCGTTGCCTCTTCACACGCATTTGGTGCACAAGTTTTATTAGGCACATTGCGCGGTGAAAAGTGCACTTTGCTGCTGATTAAGCCATCGGTGCTTAATCCAGCATTGTTTTGGCGCTGATTCTCAACCATGTCTGCCAAGCTAACGCCTGATAAATAATCTAGAATTTTATTGTTAAGCGTTGCCCATAAATCGTGCGTCATGCAACGGCCTGTATCGTGGCAATTCTCTTGTCCGCCGCACTGGGTAGCGTCAATCAACTCATCTACGGCGGTAATAATGTTAGATACCGAAATATCCGCATGCGCTTTTGCCACACGATAACCACCGCCAGGCCCGCGCACGCTAGTCACCAAGCCTTGGCGGCGCAAACGGCTAAACAATTGCTCTAAATAAGAAAGAGAAATCGCTTGGCGCTCACTAATGCCAGCCAGCGTCACCGGACGGCTTTCGCCCGATTCGCTCACTTCGTTTAAAGCAAGATCAAGCATTGCCGTAACGGCAAAGCGGCCTTTAGTGGTTAGTCGCATAAGTAGTCATTTGTTGGCTTAGTGATTTGCATGAATTGTACAATAACCTACTATTTTAGTCAATTATTAGCTGGTAAAGTTCAGAGCTTAATTAGCGTGACTAATTAATGTTTTTTTGAGGCAAATGCTTCCGCCAAATCGGCGTCTGCTTTTGTATCATCAATTTTGGCGAGTTGCGCTTTTAATAAAGCTAGGTAAGAATCTTGCTTGGTGGAATGGTCTAATAGGCTAAGAATCGCCTTGGTAACAGGGTCATTATTATCATCGCCCACTGCATATGCGCTAAAGCCTATTTTCTGCGCCGTTTCATCGCGTTTTTTAGCTTTTTCTTCCTCTAAAATTCGCGCAGGAATACCCACCGCCGTGGCGTTTTCTGGCACATCTTTTACCACAACAGCATTGCTGCCAATTTTAGCGTTTTTGCCAATCGTAATCGGGCCTAGCACCTTTGCGCCTGCACCAATCACCACACCTTGCTCTAAAGTTGGATGGCGCTTACCTTTATTCCAAGAGGTGCCGCCTAATGTTACGCCGTGATACAAAGTACAATCATCGCCAATCACCGCCGTTTCACCAATCACCACACCCATACCGTGGTCAATAAACACGCGCTTGCCAATGGTGGCACCAGGGTGAATCTCAATACCCGTTAAAAAACGGCCAATGTGCGAAAAAAACCGCCCAAGCCAGTAAAACCGCGCCTGCCATAACCAATGACTAAAGCGATGCATAATTAGTGCATGCACGCCTGGATAAGTAGTCAGAATCTCAAAATGCGTACGAGCCGCTGGATCGCGGTCAAAAACGATGGAGATATCTTCTTTAATATGCTTAAACATGCCTAATTTTGGGTGAAAATTAAAGCTATATTATGCCATAAAAGTGAATTGTTGACTGTTTTAGTAGGGATTTAATATAGTTTGTTCACTAAATTAAATGTTGATAAATATTAGTAAGATAATTATTATCCTAACATTTAATGCAAAGTGATATGTATGGTATTTGGGATTTTAGTTGTCTATTCAGATAGCTACTTTATAAGATCGTTAATTGAGTTTAATAGGATATTAAGGCTTACTAAACGTCGATATAAGTTAATTGTTGTATTTAATAATAAATGCCTTGCTGATCAGTTTAATAGCAACAAATCACACAATATTGAATACGATTATGTTTTGGGTTCAAACGAATTGCATGAATTTAGTGGTTGGGATGAAGGTTTGGACTATGTTAGAAATAAGTATGCAAATTATTACCATGATGCAGGTTATGTATACTGCAACGACACGATTTGTCATCACAGAGTGTATACATTTTTTCACACGTTAATTCTTTCGGTATGTTGCAATTTAGCTT